>JAFXOB010000126.1 GCA_017529005.1 Elusimicrobiota bacterium | reverse complement strand
TTTTACCTTTAAGACAATATTTTTTTCCTGTTTTTACAACTAATTCTTCTTTTATACCTAAGTCTTTTATAGCTTTTACGACACTTTCACTTACAGTATCGGTTACACCATGTTTATACCAAACTTCTATAGAATTTTTCTCTAGCTTCTTATCTTCCGAGGATTTATACTGTTTTATAATATAATCTTCGGTTATTTTATCACTTAACAACTCTTTTGCAATAATTTCAGATTGTTTGTTTGTTATGTTTCCATCAATTCTATAAACTGCAACATAGTCGACGGATGAAATATCTTTTATTCCAATACCTGCTATGTCTGAAACAGTATGAAGACCTTGAGGATCGACAAACCCTTTTTTAGTTTTAATTTCAATTTCAAATATCATTTTAAAATGTCCTGCCTGTTATTTTTTCATAAGCTTCTATATATTTTGCTTTTGTTTTATTTACTACTTCTTCCGGAAGAACCGGAACCGGAGGTTGTTTATTCCACTTAATTTGTTCGAGATAATCTCTTACAAACTGTTTATCCAAACTGTCTTGAGATTTTCCTAAAACATATTTATCTTTTTCCCAAAATCTTGAAGAATCCGGTGTAAAAATTTCATCTATAAGAATAAGTTTTCCATCGTATATACCAAACTCTAATTTTGTATCTGCCAAAATTATTCCTCTTGCAGCACAATAATCACTAACTTTTTTATACAGTGTTATAGACATTTCGCTTATCTGTGCAGCCAAGTCGTCTCCTATTCTTTTTGCTGTTTCTTCAAAAGAAATATTTTCGTCATGATCTCCGTCATCTGCTTTTGTTGACGGTGTGAATATTGGTTCAGGTAATTGTTGTGATTGTTGCAATCCTGCCGGTAATTTTATTCCGCATACAGTTTGACTTTTTTGATATTCCTTCCAACCTGAACCTGCAAGATATCCTCTTACAATACATTCAATATCTATTCTTTTAGCCTTTTTTACAATCATGGCTCTATCTCTTAAGAATTCGTATTGTTTAAGCTCTTCCGGAAACTCATCAAAATTTCCGGTAATTATGTGATTAGGAATTATATTTTGAACGAAATCAAACCAAAACATTGAGATTTTGTGTAGAATTTTTCCTTTATCGGTAACAAGTGGAGAAAGGATATAATCAAAAGCAGATATTCTATCTGTTGCAACAATAAGAAGTTTATCATTTTGATACTGATAAACATCCCTTACTTTTCCGGAATGTAACAATTTACATCCCGATAGTTCCGGTGCTTTAATCATTTTAGTGTATCTCCTAATAAATATATTCTCTTTATTTTATATTTTTTATTACATAAATTCAACAAATTAAGACCTATCTTTGTTTGCTGCTAAAGGTAAAGTTATTGTAAAAGTTGTTCCCTCTCCATACTTTGATTCAAAAAACATATCTCCGTTATGAAACTCTACTATCATTCTTCTTGCAACATAAGAACCTATTCCCGAACCGGATTTGCTCGAAGGTTTAGTTGTAAAAAACGCGGAAAATATTTTAACTTTATTTTCTTGTTTTATTCCTATACCGTTATCTTTTATTATAATTTGATATTTATTTTTATTATCCAAATATTTTAATGAAACTTTTATTTCCGGCTCAAATTTTTGTGTTTTATCAAGATCATTAAATAACGGATTCTTTAAATGTTGCTCTTTTTCTATTATAGCTTCAAATGCATTATCTATACAATTAAAACAAACTTCTTGTATTTGGTATTTTATTCCATATATTTTATCTTTTTCCGGAATATCAAAAACAATAGGAATTTTTTCTTTATGATGTTTTATCCTAACCAACATTATTGATGACTCGACAATTTCTTTTAAAGAAAAATTTTCTTTGTCGGTAACAGAACCTTTAGGCTTTGCAAAATCTAAAATTCCTGTTAAAATAGTATTTGTCTTTTTTACATTCTCATTTATTGAAGTTATCAACTCATTCATATTTTTTACCATTTCCGTTACACTCGGGTTTTTATCAATAAAATCTTTATAATCGGCAGAAAAATCTTGAACATCAAATTTCAACAATTCTGCTGCAAAACCGAAACTGTTTAATCTATTCCTTATTTGATGTGCCATACCGTCTGCCATTCCACCGATCGACGCCAGCTTTTCTGCTTCAAACAATCTCTTTTGTTGGCTATTGGTTTTACTTAAAAAATTACAATTTGTAATTGCAAGTGCCGCTTGATTTGATAACGTTTTAAATACTTCCAAATCTTTATCGGAATACAATGTACCATTTATCTTTTCACCCAAAAACATAAAAGCTATCAAATCCTTTCTTATTACTGCAGGAACTATCAACGATATATTATCTGATATATTGGAAAAAAGATTTCTTATATTTTTAGGTATCTCAAAAAATAAAAACGGATTAGGATTAGATTTTATAAACGAAATCAAAGGAGATTTATTATCAAATGTAATATTTTTATCTTTTATTTTTTCCCCTCTGTTTACAGCACAAACAAACAATTGTTGTTTCTCATCGTATATAAACAAATATGCAAATTTAACCTTAACGGATTTTGTTATCATTCTAACTATAAGTTGTGTTAATTTTGATACCTCTTTCTGTTCTACCATTCCTTTTGAAGCTTGCAACAAAAACTGTTGATATTTTTCTTGTTCCGCCAAAAAAACAAGTTCCGCTTTCCTTTGTAAAAATCTAAAAATTAACGGAGCCAATGTTGAAAAAATAAAAAGAAGTCCAAAAGATATAAACCATTTTTTTGTTGAAAAACCCAAGTATATAGGAATTCCCAAAACAAAAACATATAAAAGAACCAATATTGTTCCGTTAGTAATAACCAATCTTATATCCATCAATTTATTTTTTATTGCATTAAGTGCCATTATAAAACTAAAGAATATAACAACGAGATACCCAAACGGATAGAAATTTATTCCGGGATATTTTATTATATAGTCACCGGAAGCTAATAAAGCTATTGCGAAAGCCATCATTAAATATTTTATTTGCTCTTTTTTTATAATACTGATGTTTTCTTTATGAAAATGTTTAAATAAAACAATCGTAGCAACACAAAAAATTCCAACAAATTCAAATAAGGCAATAAAGTATAATTTCCCTGCTACAGGATAATATCCCCAAAAATTTGTACTTAAACCGCTATACATAAAAGGAGAAAGGAAATTTATTAGTATTACGGGAAGAGTTAAAAGATAAAAGAATATCGCATATTTTTTTAAATTACTGTTTAAAAATTCAACCGTAAAATGCAATATGCAAACAGGAGTAAGAATTACTCCTATAAAGCCAATTTTTGCAAAAAAATATGCAAAATCATAATTACCGGTATTCCAATACATTAAGGAAAAGCATGCAAGCCAAATAAATAACGATATTGATAAATAAAAATATATTCTATTAAGTTTGTTTTTTCTGTTTTTTAAAAAGACAAACCAACCTAATACAAAAACAAAAGCTGCAACAACTGTAGGACCTAATGCATAATAATTCATATAATTATCTCGTTAAACTTATTCCTTGTAAATGTGTAGTTTTTTGAACCAAATAACTAGCTTCACCATAAGGGCCACCTGTTTTACCAACTCCGCCTTGTCCCGGTAAATATAAAGAAAATGCTACATGTCTTGAATTTATTCTAAGTAAAGCGCAATTATCAATATGTTTCATAAATTGTCTTGTATAATATGCGGATTTAACCCATACAGAAGCTCTTAATCCGTACTCGTTTTTCTGTGCAATTTCCAACATTTTATCAAAAATTTCTTTATCAACTTCTTTTTTTGTTTTCTTTGAAGATTTTACTTTAACTATAGGTATTACCGGGAAAAAATTTTCTTCTTTTATAACTTTCATATTAAACATTTCAGGATTATCAGTTTCTATTTCAACCAGTGTTGGTTGAAAATAAATTCCTTTATCATTAGGTGTTCCGTTATAATCAACTTTTTTACCGCCACATAACAATCTTGCACCTTTATAGAGCGCATCTTCCAAAAACTCTACACAATCTTTCATTTTAACCACAGGTGTAAAACATGTTTTTTCATTTGATGGTAATCCGAATTCCAATTTAGATATTTTTTCCAAAAATTTTTCTTTAAATTTATCATAGATTTTTTCATGAACTATAATATTTTTAGGCAACATACAAATTTGTGTTGAACCTAAAAAAGCATCAAGAGCAGAATCTGTAGCACCTTCAACATCACAACCATCCCAAACAAACATGTTATCGTTTCCCGATAATTCAAGTATGGCTTTTTTATTATTGTTGTGTGCTCTTTTAGAAATCTCAAGTCCATTATCACTTTCACCGAAGAAAAATATATCGTTAACTTTAGGATTTTCAATCCACTCGTCCATAATCACTTTAGAATTTCCTATTACTATATTCATTATTCCGTCAGGAGCACCATTATCTTTTAAAGCTTTCCCTATAATATTTTTCCAAACAAATATTGTTGCAATAGGTGCCTTTAACGGAGCTTTTACTATTATCGCATTACCTGCTAAAAAGCAATATGCAGCCGATAAAGAATTACTTGCAGCTGCATTTTTAGGCGGAACAAGAACAACAACTCCGTCAGCTTTTCTAACTAAATAAACTTTTTCTCTTCCTATTGTTCCGGCTTCTTCCCAAACACTATCTTTAAACATGTCTAAAGTAGTTTTACAAAAAGCATTATCCATTGCTTCGTATTCCCATTGTGAAAGTTTTTTCGGATGACCTTCTATTGCTAATAATTCGATTATTTTTTCTTTGTTTGCAACTAAATTTTTGTGGACATCGTATAGAATTTTTCTTCTTTTTGCTATCGGCATATCTCTCATTATTTTACTTGCTTTGTATGCCGCATCTATAGCTTTTTTATTTAATTCATTATCTCCCACACAATATCTTGCAAAAACATATTTGTCGGCATCTTCAGGAATTTCACCTTTTTTCAATTTCGTTATTATTTGATATGTTTTTTTAAAATCTAAAATTACCTGATCAGAATACGGAAAATATTCATATTTCCCGGTATCAACATCTTTTCCGTCAACAAACAAAGAAAACTGTTCCATAAAACATTTCCTCCATTTTAATTATTTTTTATTTGTAATTTCCAATTCAAATACTGTGAAATAAAAGCATCTATATCGCCATCCATAACTTTATCAACCTGTGATGTTTCATACTCTGTTCTGTGATCTTTTACAAGTTGATATGGCATAAAAACATAAGATCTTATTTGACTTCCCCACGCAATAAGTCCTTTTTCGTCATAATGTTTTTCATAGGATTGTCTTAATTTCTCTTGTTCAAATTCATAAAGTTTTGCTTTTAACAATTTCATTGCCGTAGCTTTATTCTTTATCTGAGACCGTTCCGTTTGAGATTGAACAACAATATTCGTTGGTAAATGCGTAATTCTAACAGCAGAATCTGTTGTATTAACATGCTGTCCGCCGGCACCTGTAGAACGATAAGTATCTATTCTTAAATCTTTTTCATCAATAACAATATCTATATCATCATCAACTTCCGGTATAACATCGACACTAGCAAAAGAAGTATGTCTTCTTTTATTTGCATCAAACGGCGATATTCTAACCAATCTGTGAACTCCTATTTCAGATTGTAAAAGACCGTATGCAAAAGGGCCGTTTATCATAAATGTTATACTTTTTATACCTGCTTCATCTCCATCTAAAATATCTATTGTATTAAAGTTAAATCCTTTGTTTTCCGCCCATCTTGAATACATTCTAACAAGCATCTGTGCCCAATCACACGATTCTGTTCCACCGGCTCCGGCATGAATAGAAACAATAGCATTATTTTTATCATGTTTTCCGGAAAGTTTTGTTTTTGTTTCAATATTTTCTACATCTTTTATAAGTTTTAATTTATCCTGTTCTAATTCTGCAGATAAAGAGTCATCTTGTTCTTGTTGTAAAAGTTCATCCATCTCAATCAAATTATTTATTCTTTCATTTAAATCTTTCCACGAATTTACAGTTTCTTTTAAATCATCAAGTTTAGACATCACTTGTTTAGCATTATTTTGGTCATTCCAAAAATCCGATGCAGAAATTTCTTTATCTAATACGGCTATCTCTTTGAGTTTATTATCAACATCAAAGAGACCTCCTTAAAACATCTATTTTTTCTTTTAATTCATTAAGCATACTTTATCCTTATATTATAAAAACTATAACTATTATAAACATTGTAAAAAACATACACAAGTAACAAAAAACGTCACCTATTCTATCATAAATAGTTATTATATCATTTTGATAAGCTTCGCTTATAAATGATATATTTTCATTTAAATTTGTCCTCTTTATAATTTTACCGGTAGAATCAATAACTGCAGAAATTCCGGTATTTGCGGAAACTATAACATTTTTTCTGTTTTCTACCGCTCTAAAAATATTCATTACAAAATGTTGATATGGAGCATAAGAATCAAAAAACCAAGCATCATTTGTATGATTGGTCAATATTTTGGCTCCGTTTAAAACAAGTTTTCTCGATAAACCGGGAAAAAAGTTTTCCGAACAAATTGTTGCTCCGACAAAAATATTTTTATACTTTAAAATATTCATATATTTACCTTTGGAAAAATCTCCTAAAGAGTTTAATACTCCAAAATATTGTGCCAATATATTCTTAAAAGGTATAAATTCCCCAAAAATAACAAGATGGTTTTTATCATGCTTTTCCAAAACTAACCCTTTTTCGTTTACTGAAAAAACAGAATTGTAAATTCCATTATCATCATAACTCGGACCACTAAACAAACTCATTTTTGCATAAGGCGATACATTGTATACCAAATCGATAATATTTCCCTCATATTGCAAATATCCTGGCAAAGATGTCTCGGGATAAATTATTAAATCTAAATTCATATCTTTAAATTTCTTTGCGTTTTCATTTATTGTATCTATAATTTCATTCGAATACTTCTCATCCCATTTTTTATATTGATCTATATTGGGCTGAACTACTCCTACTGTTATTTTTTCTCCGTAATGATTAGCATAATTATTTGTTCTTATGTATCCAT
>JAFXOB010000125.1 GCA_017529005.1 Elusimicrobiota bacterium | reverse complement strand
TTCAAATCGTTATAATCTTTTCTGGCTTTAATCAATTGTTTACATATAGCATCATATAAAGCTTTATCTATCTCAAACTTTTCCATAATTTATGATATTAAAAACTGCTAACATTGTCAAGTTAAAAATATATTTATTTATCAATAAAATCTTAAATTTTTATAAAAACAAACTTCCAACCTTAATTTGTGCCCCGTTTACAAAATCAAAAGCTGCCATTTGAGCCTTACTTTCGGGTTGTACTTTTGTTATAAGTAAAGAATCTTTACCGCATTTAATAACAAAACCTACACCTTTTCTTATCTCAAGTATAGTTCCTGCTTTTTTATTTGACAAGTCTTTTTCAACACTGCATTCCAATATTTTTAATATTTTTCCGGACATTCTGCCATCACCTATAGTACAAAACAGTTTTGGCCACAAATAAAGACCTCTATACAGGTTATATATATCCGCAGCAGATTTGTTCCAATCTATTTTCCCGTCTTCTTTTGTAAATACCGAACAAAAAGATGGTTCGCCTTCCTGTTTTTTGGCTAAACAGTTACCGCTATCCAACAAATCCAAGGCATCGTTCATTACTTTAACACCTAAAACATTTAACTTATCAAATAAAGTTTCCGATGTATCTTTAATATCTATATCCAACTCTTGTTGCAACAAAATGTTTCCGGTATCCAAACCTTTTTCAATATAAAAAGCCGTAACACCTGTTTTCGTACAACCGTCTATCAAAGCTTGTTGAACAGGTGATGCGCCTCTGTATTTCGGTAACAAAGAAAAATGAATATTAAAACAACCGTATTTAGGCAATGTAAAAACTTTTTCCGGAATAATTTTTCCGAACGAAACAACTACACCGACATCGGCATTACATTTTTTTATTTGTTCTGTTATATCGTCATTAAATTTATCGACTTGTATATACGGAATATTTTTTTCTATGGCAAATTCTTTTACTGCAGGAGCTTTTATTTTGTTTGATCTTCCTACAGGTTTATCGCACATAGTAACAACACTTACTATTTCATGTTTTTTGTCTATATTTTCTAAAAAGAATTTAGAAATGTTTGCTGTTCCGAAAAATATTATTTTCACCAGTTTTTACCTTTTTTTCTTCTTCTTATTTCTTTTTCAACGAGTTTTCTTTTCCAATCGGGAAGATAATCTATAAAAACTTTACCGTTAAGATGATCTATCTCATGTTGAAAAGCTTTAGCTAAAAAGCCTTCAGCTTCAACTTCTTTCAAATTGCCTTTCAAATCTACATATTCCACTTTAACTTTATTCCATCTTTTTACTTTTTCATAAATTTTAGGAAAAGATAAACAACCTTCTTCCAACTCTACTTTATCTTCTCCGGATATTACCTTCGGATTTATCAACACTATAGGATTCCTTTTACCTTCCGGAACGACATCTATAACACAAATTTGTAAAGAGATTCCAACTTGCGGTCCTGCAAGACCTACTCCCGGGGCAGCATACATTGTTTCCAACATATCTTCTGCCAACTGTATAACATCATCGTTAATTTCCGTTATAGGTTGTGTTTTTTTCCTTAATATAGGATCGCCGTATTTCACTATTTCTAAAATTGCCATATATACCTCTAAAATAATATTTTTATTATTATATTAAATTGAAGAGAAAAAATACAGCGAACACCGATGAATAGATGTATGGAAGTATAGAGGGATAGAAAACGACAATGATTTAAGAATGGAAAAGTTTGTTATAAAAAATGATATAATACGAACATGATTATTAAAACAGATAAAGATACTTTTACACATTATTTGGAAGATGCTTCCGGAATGTTAGGTGCAAATGCAGAAAAACTTTTTATTCCGGAAACAAGAGAAGAAGTTTCTTCTTTATTAAAAGAATGTTCCGATAAAAATATTCCCGTAACCGTAGCTGCAGGATGTACCGGTGTAACTGGCGGTTGTCTTGCTTACGGCGGAATAATTTTATCTACGGAAAAATTTAATTCTATAGGAAAAATTCAAGAAATATCCAATGATAAAGCACTGATAACCGTCGGTAGTGGAGCTATAGTAAATCAAATAAAAAGTTATGTCTTGGAAAACGGTTGGATGTATGCTCCTGATCCTACGGAAAAGAATGCAACCATTGGCGGCAATATATCTACTGATGCTTCCGGCGGCAGAGGTTTTAAATACGGAACAACAAGAAATTATATAAATGCAATAGAAATAGTTTTTTGTGACGGTTCCTTTGCAAGAATTAAAAGAGGTGAAACTTTTGCAGATGATGAAGGTACTATTTTATTAAAAACTAATTTAGGAACAAAAAAATTACAATTACCAAAATACAATTTACCGCACATAAAAAATGCTGCAGGATATTACAATTATAAAAACGCGGATTTAATTGATATTTTTATCGGGCATGAAGGA
>JAFXOB010000124.1 GCA_017529005.1 Elusimicrobiota bacterium | reverse complement strand
TAATAGCAACGGTAGAACCTAATCAATGGGGTTCATATCCTACTGCAGGAAATTTTCATTTTCTGTTTATTGTTTTTGCCACATGTTTGTTTTTATATGAAATATATACGGAATATAACGCAAAACATAAAGATGAAATAACTTCTATTCAAAAACAAATAATTATATATCTAATACTTATATACAGTGTATATGCATTACTTTTCATTTTTGATAATTTGTTTTTCTATAATATTTTTAGTTTTGAACCTATCTTTTATTTAACAAGTATCTTTTTCTTAACAGCAACAACAATAATAATATCAAGTTACAATTTTTCAAATATCAAAATAGCTTCAATAAAAATACTAATTTTCTTATTTATGTTATTTTTGGTATTGGTACTATCAAATTATATACTCATATATTCAACAAACATATATATTTCAAACTTTATGACTTTTATGTTAGCCATATCTTTCTATATGATTTACAAAAAAGCTATATCGAGAGCAGAAAACTTTCTTTTTTCACAAAACAAACACTATCAAACACTGTTAATACATGCGGCCAGCGGAATGGCTAAAGAACACAATATCGACAGACTTCTAAAACTAATATCAATGATTGTATTAAAAACAGTTAAAGTTAGTTTTGTTGCAATCTTTTTAGAAAACAAAGACAAAGAAAATTTTGAGATAAGAATACTTAGAGCTTATTATCATAAAAACAATGAGTTGATGTTTTCTTATGAATACAATCATCCTTTTATAAATTTTATAAAACACAAAGAAGACCCTTTCTTATTTGATGAAATGCCGCAATTTATCGCTCGTTCCGTAATTTTACCTTTTAGACCGGCATTAATAATTCCTTCTTTTTATGACGGTGTAAAAGGTTTTATGGTTATAGGTGAAAAAAACAATAAAGATATTTTTACAAAAGAAGATATGAGTATATTTAAAATGTTGGCAAGACAAACTTCTCTTGCAATGGAAAATTGTTTATTTTTTGACGAATACAAACAAGCTCAAGAAAAAATATTTGCAGCGGAAAAACTTGCATCAATAGGCGGTCTTGCAGAAGGTGTTGCACACCAAATAAGAAACAGATTAAATGAATTTTCTTTAATATCCGGTGAATTAAAATTTGAAGTTAAAGGATTTGAAGACAGTAATGAAGATCTTATTAACAAAAATAAAAATCTTGAAGAGACATTTGATTATATTACGGAATTATCAGAATCATTAAAAAATAATATTACAAAAACAGATGAAGTAATAAGAGGTATTCTTGATTTTGCAAAAATGAAAGCAAAGCATAGAATGTTTGAAACTTTTATATTCAAAGAAATAGTGGATTTAGCTTATGAAATGTTAAAAGTAAAACATCATCTGCCGAATAAACTTGTAATATCAAAAGATTTTAAAGATACAGATAAAATATTAGGTGTAAAATCACAATTGATAGAGGTTATTTATAATATTATAGATAATGCTTTTGAAGCAATTGAGGAAAAATATAATTTATTAAAAAGTGACGAACAAATCAAATATATTCCGGAAATCAATATTTCTCTAACTTATAAAAATAATAAAGCCATAATCAAAATAACAGATAACGGAATAGGTATTAAAGAAGAAAACACAAGTAAAATATTTATTCCGTTTTTTACAACAAAATCATCTTCTAAATCCGGAACGGGAATAGGAATGTATATAGTAAAAAGAATGATAGTTGAAAATCATAAAGGTAAAATTTGGTTTGAATCTAAACCTATGTTAGGAACAGATATCATAATAGAGTTGCCAAATTTATAAGCATTTGTTATACTTATACGATATTAAAGAGGTACATATCTTGAATAAAAAAGTTTTGATTGTTGATGATGAAGAAGAAATAGTTGCTTTCATGGGAAGATTTTTAAAAAGGCTTAACATAGACAGTGTTTTGGCTATTTCCGGAGAAGATGCTTTAGAAAAATACAAAGCTGAACACTTCGATTGTGTATTTCTTGATGTACATTTAGGCGGAATCAGCGGAATAGAAGTATTAAGAAGAATTAAAGAAATAAATCCGGATGCAAAAGTTGTAGTAATCACCGGAAGTATAAGTGCAGACAATCAAACAAGAGTTCTTGAGTATGGTGCCACCGATTATATACAAAAACCTATAGATCTTGCAAATTTCAAAAAGAAAGTATTAACCTATATAATGTAAAAATGGAACAAAAAAAAGATTATAAAAGTTACTTATCAAAAACAGCAAAGCAAATGATTTTGATTCATGATCCTAATCTTTTATCAAGATTAGTGATTAGAACACTTACAAGAAATCTCGGTATAAAACATGCAGGATTATTTTTATATAACAAATTCAAAAAAGAATATATTATTTATGTTTCAAGCGGTAAAAAAGGATTAAAAATACCTGTCGGTTTTACAAAAATAACAAACGACAATCCGATTATCCGATTTTTTTTAAATAAGGATATTCCTTCAACAAATAAGGAATATCTTTTAGTTTCTCAAATTAAAGATTTAAAAGAGCAATACAAAAATAATTCACAAATTATAAATTTTCTTAACGATCTTGAAGATGAAATATCGATGTATAAAGCACAAATAATCGTGCCGGGTTTTTTTAGAAAAGACTTAATGGTGGTATTTTTTATAGGCAATAAAATAGATGGTTCTTCTTTTAATAATGAAGACATGGAATTTTTAACAATTCTTTCTTCTGATGTTGTGATGGCAATACAAAATGCAAAATTATTTGACGATATAAAAAAGCAATTGGATATAAACAAACAACTTCTTTTAAACACTGTTGAAACTCTTGCAACAGCAATCGATATAAAAAATTCTTATACTCATGGTCATACAGAAAGAGTAATGAAATATTCAATGACTTTATTAAAATATATTCCGCAAGAAAAGATAAAAGATATTGAAGATTTTGAAAATATGTTAAAAATTTCGGCATTATTGCACGATATAGGAAAAATAGGTATTCCGGAAAGCATTTTAAATAAAGCAGGAAAATTATTACCTGAAGAAATTAAACTAATAGAAAAACATCCTTCTTTGGGAGCAGAAATATTAGAACCTATTAAAGAATTCAAAGATGTTTCCTTAGGTGTAAAATATCATCATGAAAGATATGATGGCAAAGGATACCCTTACGGACTTACAGGTGATAAAATTCCCCTAATTGCAACAATAATTTCTGTTGCTGATGCATACGATGCTATGGTTTCCGACAGACCTTACAGAAAAGGATTAGAAAAATCTGTTGCAATCAAAGAAATAATCTCTAATAAAAACAAACAATTCAATCCGTTAGTTGTAGATGCTTTCCTTGAAGCTGTTTACAGAAACGAAATATAATAAACAAGGAAATATGTATGAATCTAAGATGTATTTACGACATTCCCAGAGATTGCAGTATAAACATTGCTCTTGATGAATTTTTTTTTACAAAAGTAAATTTTGAAGAAATTGTTCGTTTCTACGAATGGACCGGACCGGCATATACAATCGGATATTTTCAAAAATTTCCTATAAACAAAGCAGATAATTATCCGGTAGTTAGAAGACTAACCGGCGGATTATCTGTTTTACATAATACGGATTTATCATATTCGTTAATAGTTTCAGATAATATTTGGCCTTATATTTACGACCAAGAACAAACTTATAAAATTTTTCATGAGAATATAAGAAAATCTTTAGAAGCAATAAACATCTTCTGTGATAAAACTGTTATCAAAAATGATAATTTAAAAAGTTATAGTTGTGTTCAAACTTTATACAAAGATGATTTATTGTTAAACAGTAAAAAAATTGTAGGGTCCTGTCAAAGAAGAAGAGGCAAAAAAATTCTTGTAGAAGGTTCAATACATTTAAATTTAGCACCCGAACAAACAAAAACTTTTATAAACGAATTTTTTAAAAATTTATCATATACTTTAAAATGTGATACAATAAATAATAATTTAACAAAAGAAGAAATAAATTCGGCAATAAAACTTTGCAAAGAAAAATATAATACAGACAAATGGAATAAACTTTTTTAATTATGGATAATACGATTTTATATTTAATTACTTTTTTAACAGCATATTTAATATCTTTGATTTTAACTCCTTTTTTTAGACATATTGCAAGAAAATTTGGAATTTATGACAGACCTTTAACTGCAGTAAAAACACACAAAATAAGTACACCTTATTTAGGCGGACTTGCAATATGGAGCGGTTGGGTTATAAGTTTAGTACTAATAAGATTTATAACAAACTTTCCCACCGGGACATTAAAAAATTTAAGATCCGTAATAATAGGTTCTCTTATGTTATTAATTCTTGGTTTATGTGATGATATAAAAAAAGGCGGCCTTGGATTTAAATTTAAGTTTGTAATACAAATATTAGCTTGCCTTATAGTAACAGTAGGATTTGATATAAGAATAAATTTTATTGAAAATTATGTTTTATCAATAATAATAAGTGTTTTTTGGATAATCGGCTTATCAAATGCTTTTAATCTTATAGATATAATGGACGGTTTATCTTGCGGAACAGCCGCAATTGCAGCATTTTTCTTTTTTATAATCGCATTACCAAGTGAAATGATTTATGTTAATTTTTGTGCAATTGCACTATTTGCAGCCTGTTTAGGTTTTCTTCCGTTTAATTTATCTAAAAGTAAAAAAATATTTATGGGTGATACCGGAAGTTTATCAATAGGATTTATTCTTGCAACAATTGCAATGGGAACATCTTATACAAAAATAAATCCTATAGGTGTTTTTGCACCGTTACTTATATTAGCTGTCCCGATATATGAAACAATATTTGTAAGTATTATGAGAATGTTAAAAGGTAAAAATCCTTTTTTGGGAAGCAAAGACCATTTTCCTTTAAGACTTGAAAAAATGGGTTATTCAAGAAAACAAATTCTAGTATTTGTTTATGTTTTATCTTTTATGTTAGGAATTTTTTCTTATACAATCGTAAAATTTAATGACAATATTTCTTATTTGATTTTTTCTTTTGTTATAACATTACTTGTTATTTTTTCTATAAGATTATCAAAGGTTAAAGTAGATTAATTATGACAAACAATATTGTTATCGGTGCAGGAATTTCCGGACTTTCTTTCGGTTACTTTTCAAAAAAACCGTTTATTATTTTCGAAAAAGAAAATACAGCAGGCGGTTTATGTAAATCTATAAAAGATAACGGATTTACTTTTGATTATTCCGGACACTTTATTCATATTAAAGACAAAAAAATTAAATCTTTAATAGAAAAACTAACAGGAAAAAAACTTTTAACCGTAAAAAGAAACTCTGTTATTTTATTTAACGATAAATTAATGCCGTTCCCTTTTCAAGCTAATTTATATTATCTTACAGATCAACAAAAGCAACAATGTATAAAAGGAATAAGAAACAGGAAAAACATAAAAATATATGATGATATGCCTTTTATAGATTGGGCAAAAGCTATGTTTGGAACAGGCATAACAAAATATTTTATGCAGCCATACAATCAAAAGTTATGGAACTATAATTTGAAAAAGTTAACGGCAGCATGGACAGCGCCGTTCGTTCCCAAACCTACACAAGAAAGCATAATAAATTCGGCATACAAACAAAATGAACAAAAATACGGGTATAACAGTGTTTTTTATTATCCGTCAAAAAACGGTTGTCAAACAATGATTGACGGTTTTTATAAAAAATTAAAAAGTAACATTGTAACAAATGCTAAAGTAAAAACTATAGATTTAAAAAACAAAAAAATTTATGCCGGCGATAAATATTATTTTTATGATAATATAATATCAACTCAACCTCTAAAAGAACTTTTATTAAGCATAAAAAATTTACCTGAAAACATTTCAAAACTTATAAAATATTTAGAATGTACTCCAACAAGATGTATTAATTTAGGAATAAAATATAAAAAGGATTTACCTAAAATAATAAAAGGGGTTCATTGGATATATATTCCCGAAGAAAAGTATCCTTTTTACAGAGTAGGAATATATTCTAATGTAACAAAAAGTTTAGTTCCTAAAAATTGTTATAGTTTATATGTTGAAATGGCAGGCACAAAAGATTGCGAAGATATAATACCTCTGCTAAAAAAAACAGGAATAATGAATATTGATGATGAAGTATTAAGTTTAAATGTAATTGATATAAAGTATTCTTATGTTATATTTAACAAAGAAAGAAAAAAAGTTTTGGATACTATTTTTAAATTCTTAAAATATAACAATATTTATTGCATCGGAAGATACGGAAGTTGGGAATATTCTTTTATAGAAAAAAATATTATTGACGGGAAAAACTTAGCAACATTTTTAAATAAAGTAAAATGAATAAAATTAAAATAGCAATCATCGTAACCAAACTTGAATTGGGCGGAGCACAAAAAGTTGCCATATCTCTTTGTGAAAAACTTGATAAAAACAAATTTGAAACAGTTTTAATATGCGGTTGCGGCGGAATATTAGACGAAGAGACAAAAAACAAAATAAGAGTTATATTCGTAAAAGATTTAATCAGAGAAATCAATCCTATAAAAGATTTAAAAGCACTATTTTCAACATATAAAATATTAAAACAAGAAAAACCAAATATAGTTCATACACATTCTTCTAAAGCGGGAATTATCGGAAGATTTGCCGCAAAATTGTGTTGTATAAGAAACATTATTCATACCATTCACGGATTCAGTTTTAACGACACACAGAGTTTTTTAAAAAAGAATCTTTTTATATTTCTGGAAAAACTGGGAGCAAAGATATCAAAGTATCTTATTCCGGTAAGCACTGAAAATGTAACAAAAGGCTTAAACAATCATATAGGGAAAAAAGAGCAATATCATTATATACGATTAGGTGTCGATATCGATAATTTTAAAAACTTTAAAAATACACCTTCACTAAAAAAAGAATTAAATATAGATGATAACGATATTTTAGTTACAACTATAGGCCCTTTCAAACCGCAAAAGAATTTACCGGATTTTATAAAAATAGCAAAAGATATATCCGAAAAAGATAAAAGATTTAAGTTTGTTATTGTAGGTGACGGAATCTTAAGATCACAATTTGAAAATCTAATAAAGGAATATAATATTTCAAATAATATTTTTCTTGTAGGATGGAGAAGAGACATTTCAAACATATTAAACTCCAGTGATTTTTTTGTGATGACATCTTTGTGGGAAGGCTTACCTATATCAACAATAGAAGCAATGTGTTGCGGACTTTCCCCTATCGTCAATGATGTTGACGGACAAAGAGAAATTGTCAAAGATAAAATTAACGGTTTTTTAATAGAGCCTCATGATATAAAATCCTGTGAAGAAAAAATAATGTTATTGGCTGACGATTCCAACTTAAAAGAAAAAATGTCTCTAAATGCAAAAAACAGCATTGATTATACATTTTCAATTGATTATATGATAAAACAGCACGAAGAGCTATATTTATCACTACAAACTTCTTCTGTCAATAAATAAAAACCCTTTAAAAATAACAGGTGTTAAAATTAAATTTACTAAAATATTAAATATTATTAAGTAAGACAATTCAAAATTTTGAACAAATATTGTTTCTGATGCAGGCATTATAACATATGTAATATTTAAAATTAGTTGCGTGACAATTAATCCTATTGCCATAACTATAATCTGAGTTAAAGATTGATTCTTGTTCAATTTTTTATTAAAGCTTCCGGCCAAATATCCGGCAATAGTAAAACTTAATGCTCTTATTCCAAAAATATCCGTAGATAAAATATCCCAAGTTAATCCATAAATAAAACCTATTGTTTGACCTTTCATTATTCCTTTGTTCAATGCTGTATAAATAACAAACATTAAAATAAAATTAGGATATACAACCCAAATATTAAAAGGCATATATTTAGGAATTACAAACTGAACAACTATAAGTATTAAATAAATTATAATCGTAATAATAAAATTTACCATTTTTATTTTTTTACAAATACTGCTACTTCATAAATTGACTGTGTTTGAGTATATGGTTCAACTATAACTTCCTGATAATCACCATAATTATTTTTTATTATATCTACTATTACTCCAACATTTATTCCCTTTTCAAACACATCACTCAAAGGACTTGTAACTATTTTATCTCCTATTTTAAGTTTTGCAGATTGAGGTATAAAAGATAATTTTAAATATTGATTATCGTACCCGTCGCAGACACAATCAACATTCGAATCTTTTATTTGAACCGGTAAAGAAAATAAAGGATTTGTTACTAAAGCTACTTTTGATGTAGAAGAATAAACTTCAACAATCCTTCCGAAAACACAAGTTTCACCATTAGATAATACAGCAATAACCGAATTATCCGGTTCTATACCGTCCCGGGAACCTTTATCTATTATTATCAACTTGTACCATTGTGTAGGTTCTCTTACAATAACATTTGCAAAAACAGGTTTTAAAATTTTATTTTCTTTAATATTTAAAAGATTTTTTAGTCTTATATTTTCTTCAGAGATAATCTCTGAATCCGACAATTGTTGCATTAATTGAAAATTTGTATTTTTAAGTTCAATATTTTCCTGATTAACTTTTATTATATTTGATAGATTTAATAAAAAATTCCCTGTTTTATTAAACAAAGAAGATGAAATTTTTATATCAGGAATTAATATTGAATAAGCAAGCTGTTTTATTGCATGAATAG
>JAFXOB010000123.1 GCA_017529005.1 Elusimicrobiota bacterium | reverse complement strand
ATTTTCATTTGGTGTGTTTTTATGGATAAATAATAAAATAAAAGATAAAGTAGTTTCTTTAATAGTTGCTTTAATATCGGTTTTTTTTAGTTCTTTTTATTTACATGCTTGTGCAGCTCATTTATCAAATATAACTACAATGTCTTGGTTTCCTTTGTTGCTATACTTTTATGATCAAATTTATGAAAAGAAAAATTTTTGTTTCATATTGCCGGTATCTTTTATAATTTCATTACAAATCTTTGCAGGTCATTTTCAGTATGTTTATTATTCGGCCTTATTTTCTTTAATATATGTGATTTTATTTTGTAGAAACAGATATACATTTATTACAATACTTTTTTCTTATTTTGTTTCTTTATTTTTATCTGCAATACAATTTTTGCCGAGTCTTGATTTTTATTTTGAAGGCGCAAGAAGATTGGGTGCTTTATCTCATTTTTCTCTTTATTCAAAGATCGTTTATTTATTGACCACTTTATTTCCTTTTACTATTCCTAAAATGAGTACTTGGTATTGGGAAACATCAAACTATATCGGAATAATAAGCTTTTTGGTTATTGTTTTTGCTTTGTATCATGTTAGAAACAAAAATATATATAAGTTTTTTATCTTTTCGTTAATAATATATTTGTTTTCTTTTGAATTTTTTTCTAATTTGGCAAATTATTTCGTTCCGTTTTTTTCAACATTTAGAAGTCCTGTAAAAATTAACTTTTTTATAAGCGTTTTTTTGTTACCTGTATTTGCTGATGGTATAAAATATATTTTTTCTAACAATACGAAAATAAATAAATATTTTGTTTTAATGTTATTGATATCAACTTTGATTATGGCCATATTAAAAAACAATATTATAAATTTATTTATAAATTTTTTTAATAAAAGCAACGGTTTTAGCATATTATGTTTTGATTTATCGGTAATGACATTGGCAGTTTTTATTTTGGTTTTTACAGGTATACTATTTTTAAAAAAGTATACAATAACAAAAATAGTTATGGTATTGTTACTTGTTGCAGAACCGGTTATTGTTATGAGATTTTATTCAAGACCTTTTTTGTTTAATAACAATTACAGTTACGAATATACCTTGGAAGGTAATTTTAATGAACAAAAAAGATTTTTTTCAAATGATTACTATAATTTAAGTTATAATGCCGAAAATATTTCGGGTTCAACGCCGGATACATTAGCCAATTATTTGATTTTTATGAAGAATTTGGGAAAACCCTTTAATACAAAAAATATTTTAGGAATATTAAGGTGTGGATATATTGTTGATGATTCAACAAAAGTTGTTGAAAAAAATATGTTTTATACTTTAAACAGATTAAATGTTTTTTATGACTATAAGGTAGAAACAAATAAAGAAAAGATTTATGAAATATTATCTTTAGAACATTTTAATGTGTTTGATACCGTTATATTGGAAAAGCAGCCTGAATATGAAGTGAAGGATAAAGGAGAATATAAATTAGAAATTAAATATTTTGATGAAAATTCAATAGAGTTTGAGTGCGAAACAAGCAAACCTGCAATTATTTTGTATACAGACAATTATTCAAAATATTGGACTGCTTATAATATTGAAAAACCGAAAGAAAAATATGAAATAGTTTGTGCGGATTATATATATAAAGCAATATCAATAGATGAAGGTAAACATAAAATCAGAATAGAGTATAAACCAAAAACTTTTTTTATAGGATTATATATTTCGATAATTTCTTGGATAATATTGATTGTTTTTAGTATATTTTTTATATATAGAAACAAGAGAAAACCTATTATGAAAACTGTATAAAATTTTATATAATGCATAATAAGTATATTTTAAGTAAGTTTGATAAAATGCAGATAACATTAAAACCTGTAAAATCCAGTGTAAAAATTTTTAATTATTTAGAAAAAAAAGGTTTGATTTCCGTATTGAAACCTACAACTAAAGCAATTAATACAAAAACAAGAACCGGAACAGTTGATATATTATATACATCAAATAAAAATTTTGGTTCTCACAGGTTAATGTGTATAGGTAAAAGAACAAAAAAAATTCAGTTGTGCTACCATTTAGATAATGAAGATTTTATATTTATAAATCCTTTAAATTTAAATTATCAAACTCTTTATTTAGTGTTTGCATTGGATAAGATAGATGTTTTTATTAAAAAATTATCTAAAAATTTATTAAGCAGTAAAGATTTTGTCGCAGTTGAAATTGTTTACAATGATCCTAATTTAAGCTTTTTTACTATGCTCAAAAAAACTGTTCATTGTGAAGTTGTAAAAGATGAAGATAAGCAACATCCTGTATTTTTTGTTGCAGAATCTTCAAACTTAAAAAATAATAAAATTAAGCATAAAGATTTAAAAATATTTGTAGGAGAATAAGCAGTATGCAAGAATTTTTAATAAACTTGTTGGTTCCTATAGTAACAGGTATTGTATATTTTGTCATGGCAATAGAGGTTATAAGAGTAAGTAAAATAAGAAAGTTTATGTTTGGTGAAATAGGATACCAAAAATTATTTGTGGCATTTATATTATTTGGAATATATTTCATAACAAGGCCTTTGCAGAATATAATAGGTGTACATCCGTGGCCGATGATAATTAATTCTGCAAGACAATTCTTTATTATGGGAATAATTGCACCGTCAATTTTTGTAGGAATTTTACATTGGGTCCCGGGAAAAAGCGGAGCTCCAAAATCTACAGTTGTTGCTTCATATGGTATAGGTATTTTAATGGGAATAATTTTTGCCCTTATAAATTCAATTGCGGTTGACGGCTCTAAAGTTATTGCAACAATAGGGAATGTTTATTTATATGATGCAACATGGTTTTCCGGTGATGCGAAATTTCAGTTGGTTTTGATTCATCTTATTTGCCAATTAGTTTCGCCTGTCGGATTGATTCTTCTTGCAGCAGCTTTTGTAAGACATAGAAGACATAATTATATGTTGGGACATATTTATACAAAAATGAAAACTAAATGGAGATACCTTGAAACAGGTCTTATAATTTTACCGGGTTCATTTGTTTTATCCGGAATTTTTGCCATGTTTGGCAGATATTATACTTATTTGTGGTGTATATATTTTGTGGGAGCAATTATAGCAGGTTTCTTTGTCTTATATAGTATAAAGTTAGCACCGAGAGAAAAACCTGCAGACTTACAATAAATTTAAAATCGGAGTATTAAGATGTCATATCTTGTTTTAGCCAGAAAGTTCAGACCTACAACTTTTGATGAAGTTATTGGTCAAGATCATATATCGCAAACTTTAAAAAATGCAATAAAAGAGGATAAGGTTGCGCATGCTTACTTGTTTAGTGGTCCGAGGGGAACAGGTAAAACTACAATGGCAAGAATTTTTGCTAAAGCTCTTAATTGTAAAGAAGGACCGACGACTGAACCTTGCGGTAAATGTCAAAATTGTATAGAAATAGCAAAAAATCAAAGCATAGATGTTATGGAGATAGATGCTGCTTCAAACACAGGGGTAGACAATATTAGAGAAATAAGGGAAAACGTAAAGTTTGGAGCTACGTCTTCAAAATATAAAATTTATATTATAGATGAAGTTCATCAATTATCTACCGGAGCATTTAATGCTTTACTTAAAACTTTGGAAGAACCGCCGGAACATGTCATTTTTATTTTAGCGACAACAGAGCAGCATAAAGTTCCTATAACTATTCTTTCAAGATGTCAAAAATATAGATTTAGACTTTTGTCTACAAATGAAATAGCAAAAGCCATAAAAAATATTGCTCAAAAAGATAACTTTGAAATAGAAGATGAAGCACTTAAAATTATAATAAATGCTTCCGGTGGTTCAATGAGAGATGCATTAAGTTTGCTTGATCAGGCAATATCGGCAACTACCGGAAAAATAACGGAAGAATACATAAGAAATTTGATGGGCCTTTTACCAAAAGAAATGATATCCAAAACCATAGATTACATTGCACAAAACGATGTTGAATCGATAATAAAAGTATGTAAACAGGTTTATGAAGATGGGTATAACGTTTTACAATTTGCAAGAGATTTGAGAGACCATCTAAGGCAACTTATGATTTTTTCAATAAATCCGGAAATTTCTGATGTTTCAAGTGAAGATAAAAAATTATATGACAGACAAAAAGTATTGTTTCCGATATCTAGATTTATAAGAATGGGAAATCTTATATCGAAAGCATTAGAAGAAATGAAATGGCATGATCAACCGAGAATATTGTTGGAACTTTATCTTCTAAAAATGGCAGAACCATATTATAATGTTGCAGAACTTATTTATAAAATAAACGAATTAGGTAAACAAACTATATCAAGTATTCCTAATTTAAAGGAAGTAAAGATTGAAAAAGTTAATATAAGCAATAATGTTCCGAATGGTGTTGAAGAAAAGGAGCAAGTTGAAGAAAATACTGTTGTAACTATGGCAGAGTCTTTTGATTACGATTTGATGGGCTTATGGAAAGAAATTGTTGTGGAATTTTCAAGAAAACATCCTATGTCTGCACAAACTTTAAAAGATGCAACTGTTAAAGAACTTAATGCTAACACTTTTCAAATTGCGGTTCCAAGTTCACTATCTTTGAATATGATAAAAATGCATTTGGAAACAATACAAAAACTTATGACAAGAAAAAGTGGAAGAGAAATAAAAGTATCTATGGTATTAAATGAAATTGCACAAAAAGGTGGAATAGTAAAAGAAGATATAAAAATTGATGCAGAGGAATATTCTAATAAAGAAAAATTTATTGTAGTTGAAGATTTTAAGGAAACGGCAAAAACGGCGGTTCCATCAAAAATAGAAAGTATCGCAAATAAATTTGGCGGTAAGGCTGTAAAAAAAGAAAAAAATAATGTTGCGTTCTCTAATAAAGAAACAATAACTGAAGGTAATTTTGATACGGAATCGGAAGAATAAAAAATGAATAGACCTCAAACAGTTGAAAAAATGATAGAAGTAGTAAAAAAGTTACCTGGTGTAGGCCCTAAAATGGCTGAAAGATTATGTTATCATATTTTAAAAATGTCTGATACAGAAGCCAAATCTTTTGTAGAAGCAATACAAAATGCAAGACAAAAAGTGAAAGTTTGTTCTATTTGTTATAATTTGAGTGAGTCTGATCCTTGTCCTATATGTATGGATAATACAAGAAATAAAGAACTTTTATGTGTAGTTGAAAGTCCGCAAGATTTGATAGCCGTAAGTAAAGTTAAAAATGAGGATTATAACGGATTATATTTTGTATTGGGTGGAGCTTTATCGCCGCTTGATGCAATAGGTCCTAAAGACATAAGAATTAATCAATTAATAACAAGATTAAAACAAGATAATATAAAAGAAGTTATACTTGCCACGGATATGGATTCAAAAGGAGAAACCACCGCAGTTTATCTTGCCCAACTAATAAAACCATTAGGAATAAAAGTATCGAGGCTTGGTTATGGTATGCCTGTTGGTGGAGATATTGAATATGCCGATGAGGTTACAATATCAAAAGCCATAATCGGTAGAAAAGAGATGTAATTTTGATTTTAAAAGGTAGCTAAATATTGAAACAAATCAATTTCAAAAACTCATCTTTTACAATATTCATAGTAATATCAATATTTTATCTAATAGGAAGTTTAATATGGTGGAAAATAAACACTCCTATTATTCCACAAAGTATATGTGCATTACATTTTCTAGATATTTCCACAAATTCTTTATTATATGATAATGCCCCATTAATAACATGGATAATGAAAGGAATATTTTTTGTATTTGGCAAAGAATATTTTGATTTACAAATAATAATAATGAATTATTTCTTTTTTCTTATAGGTTTATATTTTATATATAAAATAGGTTTAGAGTTAAAGGATAAAGAAACAGGCAACATAGCGATGGTGTCATTTGCATTAACACCTATAGTATATGATTTAAGTAGGCAATACGGGCATCAGGATTGGCATGTAATGATAGCAATGATACCAAATATATATTGTTTAATAAAATTGAATGATTTTAGAGATAGAAAATGGAGTATATTATATGGAATAACTGTGGGTGTGGGCTTATTAATAAAAGATGAGTTTTTACCTTATTTCTTTACACCGTGGTTATATGTTGTAGTAAAAAGTTTAATTGAGAAGACAGATAAAAAAAAGATAATAAACATATTAATAACAATACTAATAGGGAGTTTAATAGCAGGATGTCATTATTTTAGATTAGAAACAATTAATAAAATTTTACATGAACCTATTAATGAAACAGCTCCAGTATTTACATTTCAAAATTTTAAAATAATGACAATAGGTTTAAGTGAATATTTGTTATCATTACCGACATTTATATTGTTTATAATATCATTATTATATTTTGTTTTTGAGTATAAAAATAAATATAAACCGGTATTTCTTTTATTAATATTAGTACCATGGATGATAATAACATTTATGCCACATCATAAAGCTCCTGAATATGCAATTGGAATAATTCCTATAATTATTATATTTATTTCTTTGTTTATTTCTGATATAGAGAAAAAATATATAAAGCAAATAATAATATGTTTTTACATATTAATATTATTTTTACAATTTTTTTATTTTTCTTATAATAAAGATGTTTATAATTTTGGCATTATGTCGTATAAGAATTATAATTTCTATTATTTTTCAAAAGTTATAACAAAACAAAATGAATTATCAATAGAATTATCAAAAATTTTAAACTCTTTTCCGGATAATTATATATTTTATATTCAAAGCAAAGCCGGTTTCGATCGTTTTGCAATGAGTGTATTAAATTGGAAAGAAGGATATAATAGGGAGATAAAAGATTTTTATGATGTACCATTGT
>JAFXOB010000015.1 GCA_017529005.1 Elusimicrobiota bacterium | reverse complement strand
GAATGGATATACCTATACATATAGTATGGGTATATTAGCAGATAAAGAGTTGTCATTAGAAAATTTAACAATAAGTGATATATATGGGTTAGGAGATGCAAATAAAGGCTATATTCAAGTATCTTATAAAGATGGAATGACAGGAATAATATACAATTATAGTGAAAATATGAATTTGAGTTATAGTGATTGGACAGCAATGAACTTTGGATTTACATATAAAGGAAGTGCAAGTGCTACTGTGGAGATAAATGATGGCTTAATGATAACAACAAGAGAAGGAATAAGTTTCAATGGAACATTTGAATATACAAATCCTCAATTCGAAAAAGTATCAGTAGACAATGTGAAATTATCAGATATATTTAGTGGTACAAGTAACGAGGTAATAATAAAAGATAAAAATGGTACTCAACTATCTTTACAAAATTTAAAACTAACAATTGAAAATGAAACAATAATATCTTTTTCTACATTGGAAAATACAGTTGCTGTTATAGAAATGAGAGAAAAAGGTATTACATATAGATGTACTTCTCAGTTAAAAGCAGACATAACGATGAAGTTAAATGAAACTGATGATCAATACTATTATTTTTCCGTTAAGGAAAAAGGTAAAGAAGATTCAGAACTGATTATGCAAAACAAAGATATTGCTATTACTAGTGTTTTTGTTGAACAGTTTGATGATAAAAAACAGACAATTACGGCAAGATATACTGATAATGAAAATAAAATTGTTGCAACAAGTAATGTTATTGGAGGAACGATAAGTTGTGATAATAAAGGTAATATAAAATTTGATGGTAAAGTCGTTGTATATAATGGTGATACTAAAAAATATGAATTATATGATATAGCCAGTGGAGATATAACTGAGGAAAAAGAAAGGATTGAAGTTAGTGATAGTTTATTTGGAGGTGCAATAAAAGATGTAGGTAAGATAGAACAAATAACTTTTGAAGGCTTTGAAGAAGGTTCAGATAAGATAGAATTTTACATATATGCCAACAATATACCTTATGATAATGAAGCTCTTTTTGGAACAAATTATATATATAAGACTGGAACAGAAAAAATTAATGGCCAGGAGCAAGCTATTCTACATGTAAACATGGGAGTAGAAAAAAAGGGAGAACGAGTAGATTTTAGAATAGGAGATTATGAGGTAGATCTTTCAGAATTTGGTTCTGTAAAAGTATCTGTTAGAATTGAAAAAAATATTTTAACAGTAGAAGATGTTGAAAAAGATGCAAATTTAAATAGTACATATGGTATAAATACTTACGATTTGAATGATTTTGGCTCTATACCTTTTCCAAGTTCTAAATTTACTAGTCCACAACAGTCTACAACACCTCCTTTTGAAATACCTATAAAAACAGTATCAACTACAGTAGTAGATATTATTAAGGATGAAACCGGAACAAGAGAAAAAGGTAGCATAACAGAAAGAGCTCTGAATATGTATGCATTTGCAGAAGTTACAAATAGATGTGACGAACAATATCAAATTAAGAACACAGTAACAATTAATAATAATGACAATAGTGAAGATAATAGCGAATATGTATATAGTGGTGTTAGTAGATATGTTGTTACGAGTGACAATACTTCTATGACTTTTATAGGATATAATTCTAGTGGAAATAGATTTAGTGGAACATATGATATAGATTATACGGTAGTTAGTGATGATTCCAATTCAGAAGAATATTTTGTTGGTGTTACACATACCGATAGAGTAGTTGGTTGTTATGCAGATGGTACCCCAGAATATGCTTTAGTTGGAGATACAGATATTAGTTCATTTAGTCATGCAACTATAACGGGTAAAGATGGTGTATTAATTGCCGTTTATGATAAAAAATGTACTGAAGAAGCTACAGATACACATCCGGCACACTATTTAACAGGTGAAAAATTAGAACAAATTATATTAGATTCTAAAAATGCTGTAGCAGAACAAGTTAAAGATTTAGATAGCCTAGATGGAAATGAATTAGTGGGTATGTCATACAATACCGATAATATGGAAGTAACAGATATTGTGTTTTATGCAGGTGGTGTATTTAATGCTCAGGTAACTATAGAGGCTAGCTATAAAAATGATGAAGGAACAATATATAAAGGAACGTCTGTATTAGGTGTTGCAAATTTAGGACCAGAGTCAGATTTGGACAATATATACGAAGGCACATCAGGTGCAATAATTTCTTCTGAAATATTTAATGGATACAATGAAGCAACGAAAAAAGCATTTACACAAAGAAGAGAATTTGGATATTATACAGAATATGATGATCATACAGACTTTGAAATAGGAGCAATAAATCAAACAGCATACTATACGGAAGTAAAAAGAACGGTAGATGAAAATACTAAAAAAGAACATACCGAAATAATTAAAACTGCAGAAATCGGTTTTTATATTAATGTTCGCGATGGAGGAAAAGCTGAAGTTTTAACATCAATAATAGATGAAGACCTTGGTTTGATAACAAAAGAAATTGCAGATGGGTATGTAGCTCCGGGAAGAGGATATGATGAAGTTACAACTGCTACATTTGAATACACGTATAATGTAGAAAAAGATATTAATTCTTTACCTCACGGAGATATGGATTCTAAAAACTATTATACTAATACCGCACGTGTAAACATTGTAAAAGTAAAAACAGATTCTGATTATGATTATGAGACTACAATATATACAGATTCGTTGACAGGAGAGCTTAGATATCAATGTGTAACAGATAATAATAATGTAACTCAAACGATGGTTGTTTATAGTGATGTTCAAGATGTAACAATTGGAGAGATAGATGCTGAAGACGATACTAAATTTGTAACAGAGTCTCAACCGGGTATAAAAGGAAAAGCTTATGAAAAACTTGTTGAGACCGAATCAAGATCAAAAACGGGAGGAGATAATACTTATTCTGAAGATAGATTTAGATATTTCTCTGATGGTTCTTCTCCTTATTATTTAGCTCAATTTATGAATTTGGAAACAGACGAGTATGGAGATACGGTTCTAAAAACCAATGTGTTCTTTGATAAAAATGGTAATCTTACAGATAAATGTTATGATAATATGACTGCTTCAGGATATAATAAAAATTGTGATGAATATATATTAACGGATTGGTTCAGTGGAGAAGAATATTATAGTTTGGATAACTTTACTTCTGGAGAAACAGTAGGAGCAAGAATAATTATTGATGGAGAGGATTACACAAACCATTTTGCACATCCTGAAGGAAGTGAGTATTCATTCTCGGAATTGAGCAATTATTTTAAATCATCCGGTATAACTGCAGCCGAATATTTCCAAAGTGGTGGTAGGATTTCTATAACATATAGTAGTTCAGGATATAGTGCTTTTGAATTTACGAAATATAATTCTGATGGTTCTGTGACTACATTTAATATATCGGATGGTTTTTCTTCAACTGCAAATAGTTGGACAAAAAATGCATTGAATTATATAAAAGTAAATGGTTATGATTATGAGTTTAGGAGTGGTGATATAAATGATATAAGCTTTAATATAAAAGCTCATGCATATTATGTAGCACTTCCTGATAATAGACATGATTTCGTTGTATTTAATGCATATAATAAAGATGAACAAAAGTGGAGTGGTTATAATGTAACATCGGAAGGTTTAAAAATAGCAAATTCACAAGCTACATATAAGCAAGGAGACGGTAAAAATAATAACGGTTTTATGTACGATTCCGTAATTAGAGATAAAAAAGGTGAGATTAAAGAACAATATAGTGTAACTTTCTTTAAAAATAGTAATGAAGTTAAGAGATTAAAAATAATTAAAGATGGTGAAGTTGTAAAAGAAATAACGAAATATAGTGCTGGTGAAATTATTGTAGGAGCCGTTGCCGCTGCAGCAATGATAGTTATATCTGTAGTTGCAGCTATTGCCACATTTGGAACAAGTGCTATTGCAACTCTTGCCATTGTTGCTGCTGGTGTTGCTTCTGCTGTGTTTGTTGCACCAAGAGCATTTAAACACGGTGCAGATTTAGCTTATGCTATGTCGATTGGTGACAGTTCTGCAATACTTACAAATATGCTTGGTTTAGCATTTGATGTATTTTCTGCTATTCAAATAGGAAGATCAGTAGGTCATATATTTATTGAATTACAAAAATCTGGTTTTAAAATCTTGTTACAAAAAGCTTTGACTAAAGCAATACAAGGTGCTATGTATGGTGCTCAAATAGGTGCAGTGTTAGCTATGAGAAATGGAGGAGATATAGGTCAAGGTATGTTAACTGGGGCTATATCAGGTTTCCTAATAGGGTTTAATTATTCGTTTAGTGTTGATACATTGGCTTTAGGTGCAAAAGTTTTAACAAAAGCCAGATTTGTATTAAATTTAGTTTTAGATTCAATAATAATAATAAGAACATCGGAGTCTTTCGTTAAAAATATTTGGGATGGTAACTTTATAGATGCTTCAAGAGATTTGTTAATATTATTTTCAGTAGGTATTGCAAATCCTATAATGCAGTACACTAAAGGAGTAGAACAAGTAGAAAGAGCAGCAGAACAAGCTGCGCAAAAGGCTGCGGATGCTGCACAAAAGAGTTTTAAACAGCAAGCTTTTGAGAATGTTCTTGGTAAATTTGTAAATCCGAATGCTGGTCGTTTATTAAGTGGAGTTCGTTTGGGAGCTGCTCTTGGTGTAGCAGCACCTTTATTATATGTAGCCGGAACAGTTTCCAGTAATATTATGAATGGAAGAGATGTTTTTGCTGGAATTAGTTTTGATAGAGTATTAGTATTAGCTGCCGGTGGTTTTGCTTTAGGTTTTGGTATTGGTCTTGCATCTCCAAGAATTGCTGCTAACTGGATACAAAATATTGGTGGAACAATAGGAGAATTTATATTTAATCCGGATACAGTAATAATGAAAGGTATTTCTTCCGGAGTAGATTTAATGAGATTTAATATACTGTCACCATTATTAGGGGCAGTTGTATCACCAATTACAGGTGTGTTTAATAATATTATGAATTTGGGATTTGCTAATGCTTTATCCGGTGGTATTAAATATGATGAAAAAGGTAATGTAATATATGAAGGTTTTGATTATGGAAACATAGGAAAAAGTTGGGTAAAACAGTTTGGATTATTAATAGGACATTATGAAAAAACTGAAGGTGAAGACGGAAGTACAATAGTAGTATTTAAGCTTGGTGATGGAAAATATCAAGAAATGTTATTTGGTGATGTTCGTGATAATAATGGAGCTTGGGCAAATGTCAGAAACTCATTTGGAACAGGTTTCTTCCAAAGTCACTTCTTTGGAATGGCAATTCCTGGTGCGGCAATTATTAATCCTAATGCAGAAAGTAAAATATCTAATTTCTTTAATAATTTTTTCACTACATGGGGAGAACTTGGAATATCCGGATTTTTTGGTGAAGTAAGTAGAAATAGTATATTTGCAATAGTTTTTAGACCGATAAATATGTTGCAATATTCTTTAGCAGAAAAGTTTTTTGGACAGGTAGTAGGTAAATTTATAGATTCAATATTTGGTACACAGGAAACATTTGGATCTGGTTCTCAAAAACAAGGATTATTTGAGTTTGTTTTAGGTTCTATGGCTATGTTGTTTGTGCCGTCAGCTATGAGAGGAGATGGTTGGTCTACACAAAAAGATTTAGCACAGATGAAAAGAGAAATAATAAATGGTAATACTTACACTTTTGAGAGAATATGTACAGATAAAGATTATTTCAATAGTAAAAATCAACATGAAACTGATTTATTATTAAGTACGGCTATAAATTTACTTAAAGAAACCAATAATTTTGGAGGTTTGCTTTATATTTTTGCAGATGTTGATGGTAGAGTATTAGATGACCATGTATCATCAGTGTTAAAAATGTATCAAAGTAAAGTAGCAAATTATTTATTAGAAAATCTTACAACTGAAGATATTGTTAATATGTTAGAAGCAGGTATATATAATGGAAGAGGAAGTATAAATGTAGATGTTAGTGATAAAATTTCTTCAGGGAAAGAAAGTAAAAAACAGTCTGTTGATATATTATCTTATCTTTTATATGAAAGTGTTCATGGTGATATAAATGAGATGAGAACAATATTGTCCGGTATGTCTGGAGATCAAAAAATCTCATTAATTAAAGATTTAGATGCTTTGTATTATAGTGGAGATTATTCTAACTCTCTTTCTTTTGTTGAATTGATAAAAGAATTAGGATACATAGATTCTGATATAGAAAATATTTCTGGTGATTTACATTGTGTAAAAGCAGAAGAAAAAATGAATGCGATAAATGAAGTGATTCAAATACATTTAAATAATATAGAAGCGACATGGAATTCTATGTCAAGTGAAGAAAAACTAAAATATAACAACAGTATCGAAGTATATAAACTTATAAAAATATCGTCTATTGAAATTGTTAAAACGAATGATAAAGGAGAAGTAACAATAGATCGTGATGAAACCGATGTAGTTCAAATACAGTTAGCACATAGTCTTAATTGGGATGATGAAGGTTTATTAGACTTTTTGAAAAGTGAAGATTTTGGTAAGGTAATGAGGGCTTATGATGAGAAAATGGCTGAGTTTAAAGGTGAACTTTATGATTCTCAAACAGGAAAATATAAAGAAGGAATAAAAGATGGAGAAAATGCTTATGACTTTGCTACAACTTATATAAAACATGGTGACTTTAATTTTAGTATTGCAGTGTTATCAACATTAAAATTTGATCTTGTTAATATGACTTTGTATGGTTATGGTGACGGAGGTTTTGCTATATCAAGTAAAATATATGAAAATTTCTTTGGTGAAGATGCTGAGAAATTCTGTTTAGGGAAAAATGAAGTACAGATAAATCCTGCAGGAGAACAAATATTTGATAATCTTACCAAAGAACAAGGTAGAGAACTACTTATATTATTACTTGAAGTCAGTGTTGAACAACAAATAGCAAGTTGTGTTGTAGGAGGATATCCGTTCTCAGGAGAACAATATAATGCAACGAGAACAATTTTCAACGATATAATATTAAAGGCTTATGATGATGATAGAGGAATAACAAAGCAAGATTTACAGAAAATGAATATATTAGGAACTGGAGCAGGAAAATCAGCTATAATAGCAACTTTGTTCCCTGCATTAAAATTTGTTAATGACGTTCATGATGAATACACAATAATTTGTGCCGATATTAATACTAATGTCAATAATTTATATGATAGAGTTATTGGTTTGTATGGAGATAAATATGATTTGAAGAAAGCTACGAAGGATGATATAACATCAAGTCTTACAACAAAAACAGCTTTATTTATGACTTATACGGAGTATGGGTTTGCACTTTTGGATAAAAATAGTCCTTTAAAGGGCAAAATAGGAGTTTTAATTGCAGATGAAGCAGATATGACTGTATATATGAGTAAAGTTATTATGAGCTCAAATGGTGGCTTTGAGGATACAGATACTCCGCTATATCAATTCTTTATGAGTCTTGTAGTTGGGAAAAATGGTGTAGAATTGAATAGAGCTATTGAAAATATTCGCGATGGATTATCAGAAAATGATCAAACGTTTGCAGATAAATATAAATTATTGAAAAAAATTGAAAAAGGAGAATGGAATTCTAAAGAAGTTGAAACATGTTTGAAGAACTTGAAAGAAGACTTGACTGCTTTGAGAGATGATGGAAAACTTACCGATAAAAATGTTATAAAAAATATAAATGAAATAATTGATGAGTTGGATTCTTTGGGACAAGGACCAGTTGGAGCAAGAACATCGACAATGATAGGTTTATTAACGAAAGGATTGACTATAGAGGTAAATGAAAGAGCTAAAATATTGTTAGAGAATGATGAAGCATGTCAAAAGATATATCAAGATCAATTAGGTATACTTGTTAACAATGTATATTTTGGTGGTTTGGATAAAAGTAATGTTTTTGGCACTGGTTATACATTAGGAGAAATTCTAGGCAATGTTGTTATGGCAAAATTGACATGGAGTTATGGTGTAAATTATGGTATAGGCAGAGATTCTGATGGGAATATGAAATTAATGATAATGAGTAATGGTGCATTAGTAGATTTAGTTCCTGGTGTTGGTTTCAAACAAATATTTGAAGCAGAAATTTTAGCTGGACAAGGAGACAAAGCTGCATTAAAAGTATTGAATGGAAGAAACTTTGGCGGAATGACTGCAATAGGAAATAAAGATGATAATAATGGAATTTCCATTCTTGAAGCAATAAATAGTGCAAGAGGTTTTATAGGCTTAACCGGAACATATTCAAAAGCAGCAAAAGAAGCTATGAATATAAAGGCTCAAGAATTCTCGGCATCAACAAATGTTGATATAGGAGGAGAAGTACAAAAGGGAATACTTGGAAATGTAAAAACGGAAGGTTCAGAATTAGGGAAAACTTTATTTGGAAGTTATAAAGGTACAATTGTTTCTTTGTTAGGAAATGCAGCCGGAGAAGAAAATCATAATATTACAATAACTGCATTAAATAACCAGGCAAAGATAGATTTATTTAAAGAATATGCTGACTTGCTAGGTGTATTAGACATAGGAACCGATATGTATATAAATTCTGAAGGAAAATTGACTGCCGGATTCTCAAATTTACCTATGAGTGAAAGAGAAAAGGTAAAAGAAGTGAAGATAGGAGATAGAATAGCTTGGTTTGATGCCGGAATGAATAAGGAAGATGGCTTTGCTTTTGCGAAAAACAAAGAAGGTTTATATACATCTTTCATTGGTACTTACGAACAATTAGGCAGAGGTATAAATATAAAAATAAATAATGTTAAATTTTGGAATGGTTCTGTTTCAAGTGAGCCAAAATATAATGAAAATCTACATGTTAACTTATTTGCAGTTGATGCTCAATTGAGTTATAAGTCTGCGGTTGATCAACTTGTTGGTAGAGTTTTAGGATCTCGTTTTTCAGAAGTGGATATAACGCATATTCATGTATCTTTTGTATCAGATATTTCTACTATTCAAACTTATGAAGGAAAAGCTTCCGTAGATAATTATATAAATTTAATAAAAGATAATCTTGATATTAAAAATGGTGGTTTTGAAAGAGAAAGAACTGTAGTTGCACAAAGTGGTGCTTATGAATATACTAAATCAATTGAGGCATTTAACAATACATCTTCAATAAGAAATGTTGAACAACTTAGTAGAATAACTTCAAATATGGGTGTAGATTCACAGGCAGCAATAGCTGCTATGTATAAGAGTAGTTATTGCAATGGCTCTAATATTACTACTGAGGGTGGAATAGCGGCAGCTTATGCATTAAACTTAATGGGATATAATGTTAACGGAAAAGCAATATCCAATACAAGTGTGGCAAATTCTGCAAGTAATATATCAACTTTAAGAAATATGTTAAATATTCCTTCGAGTGTACAAGTTGGCTCGTTTGCAGAATCATTAAGTATTGTTACGGAATTGAAAAACAGAGGATTATTGAATTTCAATGGAACAACAGGAAATTCTATAAATGATATTGTAAATGTAACAAATTTAGTAAAAGCAAAAGTTATAAATGTGCCGAACATAACAACTATAAATAACAATACTAATATTACAGATATAGAAAGGGTTAGTGCAGTTCTTGAAATGTATAATACTCATGGTTTATCTGGATTGATTTCTAATATTCCATCTGTAGCTAATATACCGACTGTAACAAAGACTGTAGAAAGAATTACAAAATTACAGAATTTGATAAGTTTAAGAGATACAAGAGTACAAAATGTTCAAAATATGACACAAAACAATTTTGTTATAAGTAAGCTTTCGGTACAAACAGCAAAGATTGTTATCAATACATGGATGAATAAAATAGATAGTATAAAAGTTGAAAGAGCAGAGAGACAGTTAGAATTAGCAAAGCAACAGTTATTTACAGAGTATATGTCTCAAAAAACAGAAAGTAATATTGCTATACCAACAATATTAAATTTAAGAGTATCTAGAGAAGGAAGAATTGCTTTTGGAAATATACAAGCAGTAGAAACTATATCGAAATTAAAAGCTAATGAAGAATTGATTAAGAGTGTAGATTGGAAGAAGGTAAATTATGGTAAAGTTTCAGAATATTTAGTACAGGGGAATATGCCAGGTTTAGCAATCTATTTGTCTGGGGCAAAGAAAGCAGATGTTTCGATAATGGATATATTAGATGTAGATATATTATCTGGATTTAATAATACAGGAAATGCATTAGAAAGAGCAGAAGGAATAATAAGTGACTTGCAAAGTGGAAAGATAAGAGTAGATACTAAAGATGTAGAAGAAGTAAGAGAAGCGATAACAAATTATAGTGGTGATAAAAAGAAATCGGAACAAATAAGAGTAGTGAAACAGAAATATTTCTTAACTGATGCACAGTTAGCTAAGATAGCAGATATGAATAATAGTGAACTTATGAAATATCTTAGTTATAATTTGGCAGCACAACAGATGGCAACGGTATTAAATGATAGTATGCGAGAGTCGGTATTTGATGAAATGACAAAAGGAAAGACAGATGAAACTCTTGATTTAGCTAAAAAAGATTATGAAAACTTAATTAATATAGTAGAAGGAAGAAAAATAACAGATGTGACCGGAAAAGAAATATCATTAGCAGATATAAAAGAGAAATATAATTTAACTACATTGGTTCCTTTTGCTGTAGAAGCATTGGCAGGATTTAGAGATGGACAGAAAGAGGCATTTAGAGATATCGTGCAGGCAACGGTAGAAAATGGTAAGGGTGTAGATAAGAAATCGGCAGGATATGCACAAGAATTACAGACAGCAGGAGGAAAATCGATAATAGGATTGTTTAGTGTGTTGACATTGAGAGCAAATCCGAATGTTGCCGACAAAGAAAATAAGTTTATTACATGGCTTACAAATGAGGATTCAAATGCCGAAGATTTATACAATCATATTAATTTTGTATTTGGGGATACATTTGGAAATGTAGAAGTAATAAGTCAGGCAAATGTTCAACAGTGGCAGAAAGAAGGCGTATTGAGAGAAAAACTTGATAATGCCGGAATATTGGTAGGAACATACAGTAGTTGGGGAAGTTTATTCTCAGAGACAATGGCAGGAGTATTATCATATAGCAATGAAGAAAAACAAGAAATAAAGGATCAGGTTGAGCATAACAAAAAGTTATTAAGAGAGGCTGGAATAGTATTAGAAGAAACGACATTAAATGATGAAAAAACGATTAAAGTACAATTTAAGGATGCAAAAGACAGTGCAAGAGCAATACAAGTGTTATTAGAGAAGGGAGAAGGTTTGGATAGAGTAAGTTTACCATTAGATAGAATATCACAGTTAGTAGCAGATGAGTTAGATTATGCAGCAACGATACCTGCATCGGCTCTTGCAAGTGCGGCTGGAAAATTCAGTAAGGAATATGGAATGGTAGAATACTATCAGAAAATACTTAGCGGAGCAGTAGTAAGTGCAGAAGATTATGCAATGTTGGGAGTAACAGAAGAACAGATAAAAGAAGATAAAGATTTAATGACAAAGAAAGGTGGTAAGAAACAGTTAGGACAGAAATTAAGTGCATACAAGACAATATCAGAGGTAATAGCAGAGAAATATAAAGGCTTAGAAAAGAAGGGAAATATAGAAGAGATAAAGGCAGAGGTTATCAAAGAAGATGTTGTACAGGCAGCAAAACAGTTGTTAGGATTAAGTGATAAAGATATAGATGAAATAATAATTACACAACATAATTCACTAAGGCACTTAGAAGTAAGAAATAGAGTATTAGGATTAGATAAAGGTAGAAAGATACTTGTAGATGTTGAAGGAAGAAAAGGAATAGATTTTACACAGATGTCGAAATTTAGTGAAGGAGATAAAGGGACAACGAATATATTATTTAATAAGAAAGATGGCAAGATAGATATAGAAGGAGCTACAATAAAGACAGTAAAAGCGGAAGAAGAACAAGAAGGGTATCAAAATACAATGATAAGTAATATAAAAGAAATATTAACAAATATGATGACGAAACATGCAAAAGAACAAGAAGGAACGAAAGAAGAAAAAGATAAACAAAAGACAAAAGAAAAAGAACCGCTTACTCAAGAACAATATGATAAAGCTCTTGAAGAAATGACGAAGAAATTATATGAAGAGTACCGAGATATATTCAATTCAGAAACGGAAGTAAGAGAATTCTTATTAACAGGTATGGATGCATTATCATTATATAGAGCAAAAGAATCCAAAGTAGGAACCGGTGGTTACATGGTAGAAAGAGATAAGAAAGGAAAAGCACAGAATGTGTATATAACTAACAACGGATTACCTATGAAGAGTTTGAATATGCCGGGTATGTGGGCGATAGAATTGATGGAAGGTTGTGATAGTATAAATAAACCTTCATTAGAAACATTTATAGCATCAAAAGAAGCTTTGGCGGCATTTGAATGGTCAGTAGGATTCTCTGGAACATTTAGTTCATCAATAAGATCATTATTAAAAGATTTGGATTATGCGGAAATAGGTGGAAGTATGCCGGATACAATGAAGGTAGGTGTAACAACGGCATTAACACAGACACAAGAAGAGATGGCACAAGTAATATCTGAAGCAAGAAAGAATTTGAATAAAAAAGGATTTGTAGGTGTAGATCTGATAATGACGGCAAATTTTGATGGAACAACTCAAATGGTAAAAGGATTGTTGAGAAATGGAGTAAAGAGAGAAGATATAGTAAGTTTATCATTGGACTTATTGGATGAAGAATTAAAGAAATTGTCAGATAGTAAACAATATCCTTCAGCAAAAGTAGCAAAAGTAATGAAAGAAGCAGGTGTAGAAGATTACAGTGTAGCCAGATTAGCAGAGATAGAAATAAATGTCAAGATAAAAGTATTACAAGAAGTATTAAAGAATGTAATGAAGAAAGGAGAAGTATCGTACATAGTAGGAGATGTAAGCTTATTAGGAAGAGGATGGAACCCTGGAGATATGAGTGGAGCAGTGGCAAATTTGAAGAAAGGACAAAATTTAGAGAATAGTGAAGCAAAAGTACAAGCAACAATGTGGAAAGTAAATTTTGAGAAAATGGATGCTACACAATCAGAACAGGGAGATGGAAGATTTGCACACAGAGATGGAAAATCTAGATTCTCATCTGAGTTCTTTAATAGAGATATAGTACAGATAACATCAGTAGAATCAGTAAGAGAAAATAAGATATTAAGAGAAGCTGCAAAGAAAGAAGGTGGTTACAATGTTGATTTAATATTGAATAATTTGAATGAAGTAATGGAAACGAACGAAGAAATGTCATTGCAAAAAGCAAATAATGCGGTAATAAATCAAACTAAAGTATGGTTGCAAAAACAGAAGGAAGTAGGAAATGTGGCACCTACTTATGCAACAGTGAAAGATAATTTAGCAAAAGCTATAGGAGAGAAAGAAGCAGAAAATTTATTGAATAAAATATTGGATATAGCTAGAGTAAGAGCAGGAAAAGATGAAGAAATGATTACAAGAGAAGCATGGCTTGCTTATGATAATTATATGAATTATGTTGCAGCAAGTAGAAGTTTTGGAGTGAAGGTTGTAACAGATGTAAAAAATGAAAAGATTCAGAGATTATTATCCGGGGATCAGGTAGCAGCATTTGAATTGATAAATGAAAAGAAACATAATCTAAAATTAGGTAGATTAATTAAAGCTGTAAAAGATATAAATGAAAATTATTCTAAACAGGAAGAGAAAGTCTCTGAAATATATCAAAAAATGACTCCGGAAGATAGAAAAGAATTTGACAGTTTGGTAGAAAGATTTAGAAGTGCACAAGAAAAAGGAATAAGAGAAAAATTAACAAAAGAAGAAAAAACAAAATTCAAAGAAATGATTGATGCACAAAATAAATTACAAGAATATAAATCTAAATTTGAAAAAGCAAATGGTGATGTGTATGATGGGTTGTTAAAGTCTGCTGATGGTATAAATATAGATAGTTTAGGATTGACATTTGATGAAAAGAGTAAGAAAGCAATATTTATACCTGTTACCGATAAAGATAAAGGAATACT
>JAFXOB010000122.1 GCA_017529005.1 Elusimicrobiota bacterium | reverse complement strand
TATATTAAGAGAAAAACAAAAACGAATCCAAAAATAGCTATAATTTGCGGTTCAGGACTTTCCAATATAAAAAATGTAATAAAACAAGAAAAAATTATACCTTATTCACAAATTCCATATTTTAAACAATCGACGGTTGAAGGTCATAACGGGCAATTGGTTTTAGGTAAATTAAATTCAACAGATGTGTTATTGATGAGTGGCAGATTTCATTATTATGAAGGTTATAGTATGCAGGATATAACATATCCTGTAAGGGTAATAAAATCTTTGGGAATTGAGACTTTAATTATAACTTGTGCCGTAGGAGCTGTTAATAAAAAATATAATGTTGGTGATATAGTTGTTATAAAAGATCATATTAATTTTATGTGTAATAATCCGTTAATAGGTAAGCATTATGATGAGTTTGGTAAAAGATTTCCGGATATGACAAATATTTATAATAAAGATATTAAAAAACAAATGTTAAAAATTGCAAAAAATAATAAAATAAAGATTCATGAAGGTATATATTTTGCGGTTAGCGGACCATCATATGAAACCCCCGCGGAAATTAATAGTTATAGAAAATTGGGTGGTGATGTTGTCGGAATGTCGTTGGTTCCCGAATCAATAGTTGCAAATCAAATGAATATGAAGATCGCAGCTTTAACTTATGTATCGAATAAAGCAAGCGGTTTATCAAAAAACAATTTGACCCATAGTGAAGTTTTAAAAGCAGGAAAAACCGCATCACTTTCAATAGAAAAAATAATAAAAGATTTTGTAAAGGAACTTTAATGAGAGCTTATGATATAATTTACAAAAAAAGAAACGGACAAAAACTATCCAAAGAAGAAATCTCTTTTATGATAGAAGGATATAATAAAAAAGAAATTGCAGATTATCAAATGTCTGCTTTTTTAATGTCTGTATATTTTCAAAGTTTAGATGATGAAGAATCTTTTTATCTTACGGATTCAATGGCAAAATCAGGAGATATTTTAGATTTAAGTTTTTTAGACGGTCCTACCGCTGATAAACATTCAACGGGCGGAGTAGGTGACGGAACCTCTTTACTTATAGCACCTATACTTGCAAGTTGCGGTATTTATGTTCCTATGATGTCGGGAAGAGCTTTGGGACATACCGGCGGTACTCTTGACAAATTGGAATCTATTCCCGGATTTAATGTTAATCTCGATATTAAAGAATTTATTTCTGTGTTAAAACAAAATAAGTTTGCAATGATAGGTCAAACTAAAGAAGTTGCTCCTGTTGATAAAAGAATGTACGCTCTTAGAGATGTTACTGCAACCGTAGAATCTATACCGTTAATATGTTCAAGTATAATGTCTAAAAAAATTGCAGAAGGTGCACAAAATATATTGCTTGATGTTAAAACAGGGAATGCTGCATTTATACAAGAATATGAAAAATCAAAACTATTGGCGGAAAAGATGGTTGGAGTCGGGAAAAAATTCGGAAGAAATATGACAGCTGTTATTACAGATATGGATGAACCGTTAGGTAATGCGGT
>JAFXOB010000121.1 GCA_017529005.1 Elusimicrobiota bacterium | reverse complement strand
TGGTAGAGCACTTCACTTTTAATGAAGCTGTCACGCGTTCAAGTCGCGTCGGGCTCACTTTTTTAAGCTCCCATCGTCTAGGGGTTAGGACACATGATTTTCAATCATGCAGCAGGAGTTCAATTCTCCTTGGGAGCGTTTTAAAATAACTTTTTTATAATAAAAAAAAAGACTTGTATTTTTCTACAAGTCTTTTTTTATTTTTTAACTTAAATATTATAAATCGGAAAATTTAATTAATTGTATATCGTTTCTTTGACAATATTCTTTTAATAAAACATCACAACAAACCAACAACTCTTTTTCTCTCCAGATTTCACCATATCCCGGATGAGTCATAATTTCCGAAACATTATAGTTTTCATCAACATTACCATAATACCAACCTTCTATAAAATGTTCCGGGAATTTTATACCGTTAGAAATTAACGTATCTTTTAATTTTATGCTGTCAAATTTATTAAAGAATCTTATTTTATCAACATTATATTCTTTGCATAAATCTATAACTATTGATAAAACTTCAGGAAACAAATGTGTGTGATGATGACTGTCGAAATGATCTATTTGTATACCTGCAGATAACAATTTCTCTATTTGTTGTTTTATTTCCCCTTTAATAACTTGTTGGTCTGGAATACAATTGTTAATCCACCCTTTTACAGTACCTACACCATGTTCAATATTGAAATATTTGTCTAAATCGATATGAAGACCTATACCTAAACCGGGATTTTCTTTTGCCAGCAAAACAGCTTCATCAAAAGCATCTCTGTTTACAAGCATAGAAGTGCTTCTTACAATACCATTTTTGTAAGCATAAATAATTGCATTATTTATTTGTGTTCTATATCCGAAATCGTCAGCATTTACTATAATTTTTTTCATATCATTATTATATCATAAAAAAGCTCACATCTAAAAATTATAGACGTGAGCTTTTATTTATAAAAATTTATATTACAAAATACCTTTAGATACCAACATTTCTGCAATTTCTACAGCATTAAGTGCAGCACCTTTTAACAAGTTATCGGATACTACCCAGAATGTTAAACCATTATTGCAAGAAATATCTTTTCTTATTCTGCCAACAAAAGTTTTTTGTTGATTTTGTGCAAATAACGGCATAGGATATTTATTTTCTGCCGGATTATCTATAACTTCCACTCCTTTTGCAGTAGATAAAAGTTCTCTTGCTTTTTGAGGAGTAATTTCTTTTTCCGTTTCAATCCATACTGATTCACTATGAGCTCTTAAAACAGGAACTCTTACACAAGTTGCACTTACTTTTATACTTTTATCACCCATAATTTTCATTGTTTCGTTTGTCATTTTCATTTCTCCTTTTGTATATCCGTTTTCTTCGAAAACATCTATATGAGGAATTAAATTAAATGCTATTTGATAAGGGAATTTTTCTAATGCAGGTATAGGTTCGCCTTTACCTAATGCTTTTGTTTGGTTTTCCAAATCGTGAATACCTTTTGAACCTGCACCTGAAACTGCCTGATATGTAGAAACAATAACTCTTTTGATTTTTGCATAATCGTGTAAAGGTTTTAATGCAACAACCATTTGAATTGTAGAACAGTTAGGGTTAGCAATAATTTTTTTATCTTTTGATAAATCGTTAGGATTTACTTCAGGAACAACGAGAGGACAATTGTCGTCCATTCTCCAGGCACTTGAATTATCTACAACAAAACAACCTGCTTTTGCAAATGAAGGTGCAAATTCTTTTGATGTTCCCCCACCTGCACTGAATAATGCCAAATCCATACCTTTACCACTATCGTGTGTTAAAAGTTCTACAGGTATATCTTGTCCTTTAAATTTTAATTTTTTACCTACACTTCTTTGCGATGCTAAAAGCTTTATTGACTCTACCGGAAAATTTCTGTTTTCCAACATCTTTATCATTTCGTTTCCTACCACACCGGTAGCACCTACAACTGCAACTTTGTACTTCTTCATAATAATTACACTCCTATTTATATGCGACAGCAAATTTTTCGCAAAATTATATTAACTTTTTTTCTTAAAGATTTCTTAATTCCAGCCGAAACGAAGTATTTGTAAAACGAAGTGTACTCTTTGCGGTACTCGAGATTTGCAAATACAAAGTTGTAGGTAGAAATAAGAAATCGCTATAAGTTATTAGCAATCAAGTCGCCAACTTCGGTCGTCCCCATGCCCATCTTACCTGCCGCTAAAGATTTTATCTTCCCGCTTGCCAAAGATTTTGCTATGGAATTTTCTACCATTTTAGCTTCTTTTTCAAGACCTAATGTTTCAAGCATCATAGCACCTGCAGAAATTGCCGCTAACGGATTGATAACATTTTGCCCCGTATATTTAGGTGCCGAACCGCCCATAGGTTCAAACATTGATACACCTTCAGGATTAATGTTTCCGCCTGCGGAAATTCCGATACCGCCTTGAATCATTGCTGCCAAATCGGTAATTATATCACCGAACAAATTGTCTGTAACTATAACATCGAACCATTCGGGATTTTTTATCATCCACATACATACTGCATCAACATTTACATAGTTCAATGCTATATCAGGATAACTTTTTGCTCCCATTGCTCTAAATGCTCTTTCCCACAAATTAGATGCAAAAGTTAAAACGTTTGTTTTACCGCACAATGTAAGTTTTTTATCTTTATTTCTTTTTTTCGTTAATTCAAAAGCATACTTTAAGCATCTGTCTACGCCGAATCTTGTATTGATAGATTCCTGTGTCGCAACTTCAAAAGGTGTATCTTTTTTTAAGAATCCGCCTGCACCTAAATAAAGTCCTTCGGTATTTTCTCTTACTACAACAAAATCTATATCTTTCGGCTCTTTATTTTTTAAAGGACAATCCACGCCTTCATAAAGTTTTACAGGTCTTAAGTTTATACATTGATCAAGCTCGAATCTTAATCTTAACAAAATACCTTTTTCAAGTATTCCCGGTTTAACATCGGGATGACCTATTGCACCGAGATACATTGCATCGAACTTTTTAAATTCTTCAACACAACTGTCAGGTAAAATTTCTCCTGTTTTTTTATATCTTTCCCCGCCTAAATCAAAATTAGTAAATTCAAATTTTGCACCAGTTTTAGCTGATACTGCATTTATAACTTTTACACCTTCAGCTATTACTTCAGGACCTGTTCCGTCTCCGGGAATAAGAGCTATCTTATAAGTCTTAGACATTTTTATTTTCCTCCCTTAATGTAGGAAAGCAACCCGCCGGCTTTTATTAACTTCTGCATAAATTCCGGGAAAGGTTGAGCTTTATATGTTTGTTTTTTTGTTACGTTTTTTATTTCACCTTTTGCTAAATCTATTTCCAACTTGTCACCTTTATCTATATTATCAACAGCTTCATTGGATTCTATAATCGGAAGTCCTATATTTATACAATTTCTAAAAAATATTCTTGCAAAAGATTTTGCTATAACACAAGAAACACCTGCACCTTTAATTGATATAGGTGCATGCTCTCTTGAAGAACCGCAACCGAAATTTTTATCGGCAACGATAATATCACCCGGTTTAACTTGTGATGCAAAATTATCATCTATATCTTTCATACAAAACTTTGCAAGTTCTTTAGGATCGGAAGTAGTTAAATACCTTGCAGGAATAATTTCGTCCGTATTAACATTTGCGCCATATTTAAAAACTTTACCTTTTAATATTATATTTGCCATAAAAACCTCTTTAATTTATATTTTAAATTTAGAATAGATTTTATAACATTTGTAGTTAAAAAGCAAAGACTACAATGTATAATTAACGGCAACGGCAAAACAACAAAACATTTTTTGTTGACAACAGTGATTTTTTATGTTAGATTTTAGACATTAAATTCATAAGAGAAACCGACATGATTATACCTATAGAATTTGTAGAAATAGAAAATATTAAAACAAAACCGCAAAATATTAAGGAATTGGTTTTATTATGGAAAAATACAGCAAAAGAGCCAATATCAAAAAGAATTCAACACTATAAAGATGTTTTTATCAACGGGAACGATGAAGCGATTTTTGCAGAACTTGCTTTTTGTATTTTTACACCTCAATCCAAAGCATTATCCTGTTGGAAAGCGATAAATATTTTAAATGATAAAAATCTTTTATTTTCCGCTTCTGCACAAGAAATATCAAAAAATATAAACAATGTCAGATTTCAAAATAACAAATCAAATTTTTTGGTTCAAGCAAGAGAAAAATTTACATCTAACGGAAAACTTAATATAAAAAATTTTCTAAAATCTTTTGATAATCCTATAACTTTAAGAAAATGGATTATTGATAATATTAAAGGTATCGGATATAAAGAAGCAGGACATTTTTTAAGGAATATCGGTTTAGGTCTTGATTTGGCAATTTTGGACAGACATATTTTAAGAAATTTAAAGTTTTATAATGCTATAGATGAAATACCTTCAACTTTAACGCCTAAAATTTATTTGGAAACAGAACAAAAAATGATAAAATTTTGTAAAGATATAAAAATTCCTATGTCACACATGGATTTACTTATGTGGGCTATGCAGACAGGCGGAATTTTTAAATAGGAGGAACAAAATGAACACTTTGGCATTAACAAAAATACCTTACGGAATGTTTATCATAACATCTGCTTTTGACGGAAAAATCGGTGGACAAATCGCAAATACGGTTTTTCAAATAAATTCCAATCCCGCAACAATAGCAATAAGTATATCAAAACAAAACAACACTCATTTTTTGTTATCCAACAGTAAGAAAGCCGTTATATCCACAATAACAGAAGATGCAAGTTTTGAGTTTATAGGAAAATTCGGTTTTAGAAGTTCAAGAGATTTTAATAAATTTGAAAATATTGAATATAAAACAAATGAAAACGGATTACCTGTAGTAACTCAATTTGTAAATTCTTATTTTGAAACGGAAATTATTTCACAATTTGAAACAGAAACTCATACCGTATTTTTATGTAAAGTAATAAATTGCGAAGTTTTAAATGAAAATCCTACAATGACTTACAGTTACTATCATAAAGTAAAGAAAGGATTAACTCCGAAAAATGCCCCGACATTTATACAAAAATAATAACAACAATTTATAATTAATGCAAAAAAGGAAGATAAAAAATATCTTCCTTTTTTATATATTTTATATTTCTTCGGTTTCCTAAATGTCTCTATACTGAAGAGTAACCGTTCCTTCACCCAACAGTTTTTCCAACTCTTTTATACACTCATCAGTATATTTTACCGTATATTCCGTTTCTATTGTATAATCTTCGGTTTTATAATCTTTAATTTCCAAATATACTTTAGATTTTCCGGGATATTTTGCAATTATTTTTAAAATTTTATCCGACATATCATCATCTAAAGCAACAGCAGACACCTGTATTCTTAAAGAACCTAAAAACGGCGGAAATTTTTGTTTTGCTTCTTCCATTGAATAAAATTCTTCTATTGAAAGTTTCGGTTTACCTTTATCATGCAAAACTTTACCTTTAACAACAACTATCATTTTTTCCTGTAATTTTTCTCTTATTGTTTCGTATAACTTATGAAATACTATACAATCCAAATAACCGTACATATCTTCTACTCTAAATGTTGCATAAGTTTTTGTTTTATCATTTTTAGAAACCAAATGTTTTACAGATGTTATCATACATGCAACTCTTATAATTTTTGCAGTATCAAAAGTTGTATTTTCGGGCGGAACAGGAACAGTATCAAGTCTATACATTGAAAAAGCAATCATATCTCTTTTACATTTTTCTAAAGGATGTCCCGATAAATAAAAATCCAATACTTCTTTTTCGTAATCCAATGCTACGGTTTCATCCAACGGCGGAACTTTTTTATCCATAACATTAATTGTAGTACTTGACAATTCAGAGGTATCAAATAAGAATCCCTGACTGTCATTCTGCTCTTTTTTTGTTTTAATAGCTTGTTGTACAGATTCTTCTATATTATCAAGTATTTTTGCTCTAACTTCCAACTTATTTTTACCGAAACAATCAAACACTCCCGCTTTACAAAGACACTCTATTGCCCTTTTGTTTACTGCAGACAAATCTATTTTTGATAAGAAATCCTCAAAAGAATCAAATTTGCCGAATTTTTCTCTTGCTTCAACTATACTTTGTGCCGCACCTTCACCTACATTTTTAATAGCAAGAAGTCCAAACCTTATATTTTTACCTTCAACAGAAAATTTGCTCTGCGAATATCTTATATCCGGCGGTAAAGTTTTTATACCGAATTGTTTAACATCATCCATATATTCTATTACTTTACTGTCTGCAGATTTTCCTATTTCATTGTTCATACATGCCGTCATATATTCAAGTGTATAATGAGCTTTTAAATAAGCTGTTCTGTAGGTAACATAAGCATAAGCCGCAGAATGAGATTTATTAAAGCCATAACCGGCAAAAGTTTCCATATTACCATAAATTTTGTTTGTTATTGCAGGATCTATCCCTTTAGCTTTACCACCTTCAACAAATTTTACTCTTGCAGCCTGCATTTTATCTATAAGTTTTTTACCCATAGCTTTTCTTAAACCATCTGCTTCGCCGGCCGTAAAACCACCGATAGCCATAGCCATATGCATAACCTGTTCCTGATACAAAATAACACCGTAAGTGTTTTTAAGTATCGGTTCCTGTAAAGGATGATCGTAAGTAACTTTTCTTCTGCCGTGTTTACAATCTACAAAAACATCAAGCATACCGGCACCGATAGGCCCCGGACGATAAAGAGCATTTAAAGCAGTGATATCATCTATATTACTCGGTTTCATTCTTCTAACCAAATCCTTCATTCCTTCGGATTCAAGCTGAAATATACCGAATGTTTTTGCTTCTTGCAATAATTTAAATGTTTTTTTATCTTCAATAGAAATTTTTTCCAAATCAAAATCAGGCTCTTTCTTCTTTATTAATTTAATAGCTTCATTTATGATAGTTAAGTTTTGTAATCCCAAAAAATCAACTTTTAAAAGGCCCAAATCAGGTAAAATTCTACCGTCATACTGTGTAGTTATTACATTTTTCTTACCTATTGCAAGCGGTGAAAAGTGTCGAACATCTTCAGGAGCAACGATTAAACCCGCGGCATGAACGCCTGTATGTCTTTTAGTTCCTTCAAGTTTTGAAGATATTTTTATAAGTTCTGCAACTCTGGGATCTTTTTTTATAATTTCCTGTAACTCTTTTGAGTTTACCATAGCATCCGGAATTGAAGATTTTGCAGGAATAGCATTTGCTATTTTTTGGGTTTCTTCCGGTTTAAACCCTAAAACTCTACCGACATCCTTTACTACCATTTTCGCTTCCATGGCACCAAAAGTTATAATTTGAGCACAATTATCCGTACCGTATTTATTTCTGACATAATTTATTACTTGTTCCCTGCCGAAATCGGCAAAATCTATATCAAGATCAGGCATTGAAACTCTGTCGGGATTTAAAAATCTTTCAAAAAGCAAATCATGTTTTAAAGGACAGATATCGGTAATTCCGAGTGTATAAGTTACTATTGAACCCGCCCCAGAACCTCTTCCCGGTCCAACAGGTATTCCATGATCTTTTGAATATTTTATAAAGTCCCAAACAATTAAAAAGTATGAAGCAAACCCCATTTTTTTGATAACCGAAAGCTCGTATTCAAGTCTATCGGTATGTTTCTTTTCTATAACAGGATATCTCCTTTTCAGACCTTCTCTGCAAAGATGTTCAAGATATGTTTGAGATGTATAACCTTCCGGAACTTCAAAGTTTGGTAATAAATCTCCGTTACCTTTTTTTATTTTAACATCCACCATATCGGCAATAACAAGTGTATTTTTTATTGCTTCCGGAACATAAGAAAATGTTTTTATCATATCTTCGGGAGAACGATAATAAAACAAATCCGATCCCATTCTCATTCTATTCGGATCATTTACCATTTTCTGTGTATTGATACATAACAATATATCATGATAATAAGCATCTTCTTGTTTTAAATAATGACAATCGTTTGTTGCTACAAGCGGAATTCCTGTTTCTTTTGAAAGTTCAAGTAAAGGCGCAATTATTGCTTTCTGTTGTTCAAGTCCGTTATCCATAATTTCAAGGTAGTAATTCCCTTTTCCAAAAACATCCTGATACCAACCTGCCACTTCTTTTACTTTTTCTTTATTACCGGCAGAAAGAAGTGTTGCAATTTCTCCCGCCAAACAAGCGGAAGAACATATAAGACCTTTGGAATATTTTTGCAATATTTCTTTATCTATTCTCGGTTTATAATAAAAACCATCCGTAAAACCCGCGCTTACAAGATAAGATAAATTTCTGTAACCTTCGTTATCTTTAGCAAGAAGTATTAAATGATGATAACCACCGGTTTCCTTGTCTTTATTTTTCATACTGTTTTTAGCAACATAAACTTCGCAACCTATAATAGGTTTTATACCGCTATCCAAACAAGCCCAATAAAATTCCATTGCGCCATACATATTACCATGATCGGTAATTGCAAGTGCCGGCATTTGATACTGTTTTCCTATAATGTTAAAAAGTTCTAACGGTTTACCTTTTTTTGTTAATTTTGTTAAACCATCCAATAATGAATATTCGGTATGATTATGTAAATGTACAAATTCCGCTGCCATATAAAAACTCCGTTTTAATTTATTGATATAGATTTAGTTTACAGCTTAGAAAAAAGCCATAAACTTAAAGATAGTAAAATTAGTATAGCAAAATATTAAACTTTACTAAAGTATTTTATAAAAGAATTGAAAAATCAATAATATTTTACAATATTCCCCAGATCTTTTCTAAATTGTTTATATAAAATTTTAATAAATCTTTATTATTCTTTGTTATTTTATCAATATCTTTGTAACCATTTAAATAATCTATATAATCCAATGTTTCTATAAAATTCTTTGTTTTGTCTAAATATTGTTTCATATTAGAATTTGAAATTT
>JAFXOB010000120.1 GCA_017529005.1 Elusimicrobiota bacterium | reverse complement strand
CATTTCTATATTAACATTTCCCAATACCAATACAGAAAAAGTAAGAGATATGTTTAAAAATGTAAAAACAGCCAATTCATTGAGCTTATATTTTTTTGAGAAATCTAATAATAAAGAGATCAATAGTACGGCCGATATCAATAAAACTTCCCATATGTATATTGGAAAAATATTGAAGATCTTATTAGTGGGTTTATTTCCAAAATATCCGTAACCTATAAATTCTTCACTTATATTCTCTTCTAAATTATAATAAATATACTTAATAATTTCATTAGGATAAGAATATTTAATTTTGTTTATAAAATTTAATATTTCTTTATTTGTATATTTTTTGTTTAAAGCATACTTATAATTTCTTCCTAAAAAAACTATTGGATCTATTTCCAAATATTCTTTGTATTCTTGAGAATTTATATCTTTTGCATTATCTATGATATTAATCATATCTTTATTAAATCCCAATTGATAAAAATTTGTTTTATTAACGAATATATCAAGATTATTTGCCAAATGAGAGTTTGAAATTGAGAAAATTCCGTAATTAAAGTAAAAAACAGTTGCATATAATAAAACTATTATACATGGAATAAAAGTCAATAATAAAGATTTTATATAGAATTTATAGTTGAGTATGAAAAAGATTATTGTTGCGAATATCAATGTTGCCATGACCGGTTTTAAGAAAATTCCAAAAGTTTCAAATAATAACATATAAAATAAGTAACTGTATTTTTTTGTTTTAATATGAGATATGAAATTATAAATTATAAATATTGTTAGAGATAGTGATAACGATTCTGTAAGAATGGTTTTATCCCAAGAATATATACAATTTGAAACAGAATAAATAAAAACTATAATTAAATTTATGCGTTTGTTATTTCCTATGAAACCGAGAATCTTATATAAATAGAATATGCTTATAAGAGATATAGAAAATTGAAAAACGCATAATAAATTAATGCAATGATAAGGTGTAATAATATTGAAAATATTTATTAATATAGAATATATGGGAACTCTGTATTCGTGAGGGATAGCAAAACAATTCATGGTCAAATATTCTGTACTGTCCGGGGAAGTAAATATTTGTAAATTTATAAAAATAAGTATTTTAATAATAAGTATTAAAAAAAATACTGTAATTTCAACTTTATGGTTGTTAAAAAAATTAGTTATAACTTTCATAACGTTGTTTATTGATAGCGTATCTGTTTTTTTATATAATATACAAAATATAAATACAAAAATCACATATAGTTATAAATATGTCAAAAATAGCAATAATAATACCTTGTTTTAATGAAGAATTAACAATAGCAAATGTAATTAGTGATTGTAAAAAATATTTGCCGCAGGCGGATATTTATGTTTGTGATAATAACTCTACCGATAATACTGCAAAAATTGCCAAAGAAGCAGGAGTTACCGTTATTTATGAAACAAAACAAGGTAAGGGTAATGTTATAAGAAAAATGTTTAGAGAAATTGATGCCGATTGTTATGTTATGATTGATGGTGACGGGGCACATCCTTTAAACTATGCCAATGATATGTGTAGTTTGGTTTTAAAAGAAAATGTTGATATGGTTATAGGTGACAGGTCTGTTGCATATTTTAATAAAAACAAAAGACCTTTTCACAATATCGGAAACAAGCTTGTAAGACTTATTATAAATAAAATTTTTAGAAGTAATGTTAAAGATATAATGTCCGGTTACAGAGTGATGAGCAGATTTTTTGTAAAATCTTTTCCGGTTTTGTCCGAAGGTTTTGAAATAGAGACCGAAATGACAATTCATGCTCTTGATAGAAAATTTACAATAAGAGAAGTACCGATAGATTATAATGAAAGGCCAAAAGGAAGTTTTTCAAAATTAAATACATTTTCGGATGGTTTTCTGGTGTTGAAAACAATATTTTCTTTGTTTAAAAATTATAAACCGTTTTATTTTTTTTCAATAATAGCATTTATATTGTTTGCTGTTTCAATGATATTGTTTGTTCCGATTTTTATAGAATTCTTAAAAACGAGTAAAGTTCCCAGATATCCGACACTAATTGTTTCAGGTGCAATTGCTACAATGTCTTTAATTATGTGGATTTGCGGTATTATCTTACAAACAATAGTCAGAAAACATAATGAAATATATGAAATTATGTTAAATCAAATAAAAAATAAATGAAATTCTTTTCAAAAAAAATAAAATCATTAATATTTGTTTTTATAATATCAGGT
>JAFXOB010000119.1 GCA_017529005.1 Elusimicrobiota bacterium | reverse complement strand
TATTAGAGAAAAATTAATAAAGGCAGGGTATAAAGTAGGCAAAATAAAAAAAATATCAACATCCGGAACAACAACAGGAAAAGCAGCAAAAGAAATCATAATAAAACATTCTAAAGGAACTTTAAAATTAAACTCTTATACTTTTAGATGCACAATATCACCGGATAAAATAAAAAGCACCTTAATAACAAATATAAAATTTAAAAACAAAAATTTTACATTTGAAGGAAAAGGTTGGGGGCATAAAGTAGGTTTATGCCAATGGGGTGCAAAAACAATGGGTGACAAAAATTTTACATACAAACAAATATTGAAATTCTATTATCCCGGAACAACAATAGGAAAAATAAATTATGCAAAATAATAATGATTTAATATTAGAAAACTATAACTATGATATACCGCAAGAGTTAATAGCCCAAGTACCTATTGAAAACAGAAGTGATTCTAAACTTATAATTTTAAATAAAAAAGATAAAACAATAAAACATAAAAATTTCTTTGATATAGTAAATATCCTTAACGAAAATGATTGTCTTGTAATAAATACAACAAAAGTTGTTCCTGCAAGATTATACGGTAAAAAATCTACAGGTGGTAAAGTAGAAGTTCTATTTCTGAATCCTATGCAAAAAGGACCGAATTTTGCAGTATTGTTAAAACCAAATATAAGAGTTAATCACAAAATATATTTTAATGATGATTATGAATGCACCTTTATCGGACTTGATGAAAATCAAAATAAAATAGTTAAATTTAATAAAGAAGATATTCAACCTTTACTTGAAAAGCACGGCTTTATGCCGTTACCGCCATATATTAAAAGAAAAGACGGGCTTGCAGAGAAATTTTTTGATTTAGATAAAAACAGATATCAAACTATTTATGCAAAAACAAGTGGCGCAATTGCAGCACCTACCGCAGGTTTACATTTTACAAATGAAATTTTAGAAAAGTTAAAACAAAAAAAAGTTACTATTGCCAATGTAGTTTTACATGTAGGATGGGGCACATTCAAACCTATATTGTCAAATGATATACAACAACATAAAATGTTACCCGAAAGATATGTTCTAGATGAAGAAAATGCAACAAAAATAAACGAAGCTCTAAAAAACAAAAAAAGAATAATTGCAGTAGGAACAACATCTGTCAGAAGTTTGGAAACCATAGCCGATTTAACAGGAACATATAATTCAAACAACGAACTTGTAAGTATTCAAAGTTGTAGCGGAGAGACAGAAATTTTCATATATCCGGGATATAAATTTAAAATCGTTAAAGCAATGTTTACAAACTTACATTTACCTTGCTCTACACCATTAATGATGGCAAGTGCTTTTGCCGGAAGGTCTTTTATTTTATCGGCTTATAAAGAAGCTATTCAAAGCAAATACAGATTTTTTTCTTACGGCGATTCAATGTTTATCGAATAACCTATTTTTTATTTTTCTTGTTTTGTTTTTGTTTATATTTTAAATATTGGTCAGGAGACAAAACATATCTTATTTTTTTCTCAACATTTATATATACTGTTTCTTTATCAATCGCTAATGACTTTATATCTTTTGACAATTCATCTATCAAAAACACATCCGAGAAATCGCTTGCCAATTCTTCATCCAACATCTTTTTCTTTAACTTTATTTCATTGTCCAAAACCAAAGTTTTATATTTTCTCTCCATTTCAAGATATTCTATTTGAGCTTTTTGATACTTTGTAAGAAAGGCTTTCTTAGAATATCTGACAATCTCTGTTCCGTCTATATTATATACACTTTTTAGTTCTTTATCGGATAAATTAAATTTATTTTCTATACCTGTTATATTGTATTTAACAGACTTTTTATTACTTAAAAAATTACTTAAAGAAAATACACCGTTCACATCATAATTTTCACTAAATTGTTTTTTTGTATTTTCTACTTCACCGGTAACATCAAGATATTTTTTTTCATTATATTTATTATTGTTTTTTACATTTGTTTCTTCTGAAACTTTCTTTTCTAATCCTAAATAAGCAACATTTTTATTTTCATTATTTTCTTTTTGTTGTATATGATTACCACTAATATCTGCACACAAATTAGAGGCAAGGCACAAAATCAAAAACATTTTAAAAAATATTTTATATTTGTTCATATAAAAAACCTAATCTATAGAATTTGACTTTACAAAAATATCACTAATAGTAATTATAGCTTTAAAATATTTTTTTAACAACTCATGTTCATCTGTTTTTTCAACAAAAGAAAGTTTTTTATCTTTATTATTAAAGGAAAAAGATTGCATAGAATCATCAACAAAATTATATTTTATTGCAATATTATCCTTCAAAACTAAGCCATCAACATTAAATGCAATATTATCATATGTTTCAAATAAATCATTCCCTAATGATGTATATGAAGATGACGACAATGATAAATTATATAATGTTGGCATTATATCCATATGAGATCCGAAAACATTAGTGTTTACTTTCTGAATATTTAAATCTTTTTTTATTTGTTGCGGAATATAAATATAAAAAGGAACAGCATATCTTAAAAAAGTCTCTTCAGGAACATAATTAGAAATTTCTCTTAAGTTATGATCACCGGTAACGGCAATAATTGTATTATCCGCAAATTTTGATTTTTTCACATCGGATATAAATTTTGCAAGTTGTCTGTTAGCAAATTGATATACTTTAAATATATTTCTGTTTTTTAAATCTTTTGTTGACATCATTTTTTGTATACTTAACGGAATTTCTAAAGGCAATGCTTTATATTCATCTGAAACCTTATATGGAGGATGTGTTTGTGTTGTTATTGCATAAATAAATTTAGGTTCTTTTATATCTTCATCAAACAATTGTTTTTCTAATAACTCAAACAATTTATCATCATTTATTCCCCAAGAATGTCTATCTTTTGCTTCAACACGAACATTCCCTTCTCCTATAATATCATCAAAACCTTGCACTTTAAAAAAGCCTTCCAAATCTCTCCATGTCATACTGCCACCATATAGTGCCATTGAACGATATCCCGCTTTTTTGTAAGGTAATACCATAGAACTGGGGAATTGACAAAAAGCATCTTGTGTTTGTGTGATTTGATTTACATAAGGTCTTTGTGGTATTCCTAAAGTTATAGATTCTATAGCATGAATTGTTATAAAACCTGCAGCCAAGAAATTATAAAAAACAGTATCTTTATTAAAATGCTGTTTAAGTTCGCCCAAAACATCAAATTCTTTACTGTTATTTAAAACCGGCATTTCTCCAAAACTTTCCATAACTATAAGAACAACATTCGGTTTATTTATTTCCAACTTTTTATTTTCTTTTGTTATTTTATTGAAAATATCATTTAAACTATTTGCATTTCTATATTTAGATAGTATTTGTAAATCTTTTATTATTTCATCTTCATTTTTATATTCAAAAATTTCTTTTAAATTAACCGCATTCTTTGAATTTCTTATTTTAAGATATATTGTATCCGCTAAAGGATGAACCGGATTTACACATAGTTTATTTATAAATTGGTTAGGTGAAATCTGTGAATAAAAAAGACCTAACGGAAACATAGAAAAAGAACCTCTTGCAAAAATAAAATTTATAAATACTATCAATAGTATAGTTATAAATTTTTTGCCGGGTTTCCAATATAATGTATTAAATATTCTTTCATTATATTTGAGTTCCTTATATGTCCATGCTGACAATTTAAAGATTATTATTGATAATATTATAAATACCAAAACCAATACATAAAATCTATAATCTGCAAATATGGTTTTTATCAAAGCTATCGTATCATCTTCAAAAAATCCGAATATCATCAAATTATAATGATCTTTGAAATATGCAAAAAAAGCCATATCGACAAAAATTATCAAAAACAACAAAGAAAAAAATATTGAATAATAATATTTAATAAAAGAAATGATTGATCTGAACAAAGAATCACTTTTAAACAATAAACAAATTATAAATAACAGAGTAATAGGCGCATTTATATAAGCAATTATTGATAAATCAAAACGAAAACCTAACCAGAATGCTTCTAAAACATAAAGTTTTAAAGAAGAAACAGTAGAAAAATCTGCAAAATATATAAAGAATATAAATCTATAAATACTAATTAAAAACAATATAATAATATTTATAGGTATAATTAAAATAAAACTATTTAATATTACATTAAAATTAAATCTTTATTCTATTGGTGAATTATATCATTTAAAAAATTTTATAACAATGAAAAATTATATATCTTTAAATCTTTTTATTAAATTACATATATATCTTATTTCTGTTTTTTTTAAATTTGACGACGAAGGCAAATAAAAACCTTTTTCCGTTAACATATCTGTTACAGGATATTTATCACTCATATCGCATTTAAAATCCTTTAAACATTTCTGTTTATGCATACCTGTAAAAAGAAATCTTGTATCTACTCCGTTTTGTTTTAAATATTCAACTAATTGGTCTTTTGTTTTACCATATTTTTTTTCATCTACTAAAATAACATTCATCCATGCAACATTAACGGATTTCTTTTGATCTTTCTGAAAGATTATTCCTTGTAGATCTTTCAAATACGTTTTATATAATTCATGATTTTTTATTCTTAAATTTTTATAATAATCCGCCTTTTCGGTTTGTGCAAGACCTATAGCAGCCTGCAAATTTGTCATTCTATAATTAAAACCGATGTCAAAATGTTCATAAGTTCTAGGCTTATCTAACGGATAACACATATTTCTATAATATTTTAATTTATTGTAATAATTCTCATTATTAGTAACCACCATACCACCTTCACCGGTAGTTAGATTTTTATTTGCAAAAAAACTAAATGCAGATATCGAAGAAAAACTGCCTACTTTTTTGTTTTTATATGTAGCTCCATGAGCTTCAGCACAATCTTCAATAACATGAAGTTTATATTTTTTTGCTATTTTTATAATTTTAGACATATCACACGGATTTCCAAAAATATGAACAGGCATTATTGCTTTTGTTTTTGATGTTATTTTCTCTTCGATTTTATTTACATCTATGGTCCAAGTATTTTTGTCCACATCAACAAAAACCGGTTTTGCACCGGTATAACACACTGCAAACGCACAAGCAATCATTGTAAAAGAAGGAATTATAACTTCATCTCCTTTTCTTATTCCTAAAACAGTCAGTGCTATATGTAAGGCAGTTGTTCCGCTTGTAACACTAATTGCATAGTTACTATCACAATATTTAGCAAACTTTCGTTCAAAATCTTTAACATATTTACCAGCCGATGAAATCCAACCTGTATCTATACAATCCAATAAATATTTTTTTTCGTTACCGTTTAAATATGTATTACATACAGCAATAAATTTATTTTTCATCTTTTATCACCGCTTTATCTTCAGAAATATCTTCAAATCTTACTTTATCATCTATCCCTAAGTAAGGACCTTGTTTTATTTCTACCATCTGAGTGTCTTCCAAGAATTTAAAACCATGTCCGCCATCTATAAACAGTATTACATCTCCTTTGTTCAAGATTTTACTTTCTATATAATTTTTATTGTTATCATAAATATCAGTTCTAACTTTACCTTCTTTGATTATAAGAGTTTCACTTGTATAAAAAACTTCTCTTTTTATTCTGTTATGTATGTGTGCTTGGCAAACAGTCCCTTTTGGATGACCTACACAACCTATTTGTTGAGTATTATTTTCAGTAGTAAAAAACTTTAAACCTTCCTGTTTATAATTATATCTTACTATAATTGCTAATAAATTTTTATTTTGTTCTCTAATGTATTCTATCATTTTTTCTCCGTAATATATTGTTAAACTATTTTCAATAATCTTTTAAAGAAATATTTTATCGGTTCTAACTTCATATATGGTAAAAGTTTAAACATTATTCTTGGTCTTAAATAAAATCTTAAAAGAGCTTGCTTTTGTGCTTTTTCTATTTCTTTAGCTGTTAGTTTACCAAAAAGATATCTTGGTTGTGAATAACTATATTTTAAATCGTATCTGTTAAATTTCCAATTTATATCTGTATATAATTTTGAACCGGGTAATATATCCAAAATATTAAATGTTGCCAATGTCAATTTAGATTTTATGGCAAAATCTATACTTTCTTTTATTGTTTCTTTCGTTTCACCGGGCAAATCAAAAATAAAGAAACCTCCACAAATAATTTTATATTTATCTGCTAAATTTATAGCATTTGTTATATGATCTATCGTTTCTTGTTTTTTTATATTATCAAGAATTTGTGAATTAGCACTTTCTATCCCTATATTAAAGTTATAACAACCGGCCTCTTTAAATGCTCTAACAATATCTTCGTCTACACAAATTGCTTTAAGCCCAGATGTACATGCCCATGGCATATTTATTTTATTTTTAATTATAAGTTCACACAATTTAATAACCCTGCTTTTTCTTAATACTAAATTATCATCTATAAATTTTATTTCTCTAATACCATATCTATCTCTTAATTCTAACATTTCTTCAATAACGTTTTCTACATTCCTAAATCTGACATTTTTTTTGTAGAAATAAGGGCTGGCACAAAAAGTACAATTAGACGGACATCCTCTGCTTGTCATTATATAACCTATAGGTGTTTTTTTGTATATTAAACCTGCAGGTTTGCCAACGTATTTGTGCGGTAACAATTTATCCCAGGATGGAAAAGGAACTTCATCTAAATCTAATAAAGGTTCGGAAAATTCTATTTTTTGACTTTCATTCTTTAAATTATCTAAATTATAAACACCTTTTATTCCATTATTTATGAAGTTATTTTTAGCCAATTCATAAAAAGATTTTTCACCTTCACCGCAAATAACAAAATCAGCTTTTGAATCAACTAAAGTTTGATACGGTAAAAATGTAGAGTGAACCCCGCCGATAATACAAATAAAATTATGCTGTTTTATTAAATGTGACATATCAACAACTTCATTATATACGGCGGTTAAACATGTTATTCCCACAGCATCGGGGTTCTCTTTCAAAACAATATCTAATATCTTTTTGTTATTGATTTTATCTCTTAATCCATCTATTAATACTGTTTCTATACCATGTTTATTTAAATAAGCAGATATATACCCAATTCCTAAAGGTGGAACTAATTGCAATGACGGAGCATTTGTTCTAATTAATACTATTTTCATTTTTTTATTTTAATAATAAAACCAAAGCACCCTTAAGTTTTCTTTTTAATTCCGCAAAACTTTTTAAATTTAACAAAGATTGTATAATATATGATAATCTAAAATAAAATTTTTTATATGCTAAATCATATAAATCAAGTAATTCATCTCTTGTAAAAAACTCTTCCCAATAATCAAGATAAAAATCTTTTGTAGGATTCAAGCAAAAATCTATCCATCTTTGCGGTTTTATCAATCCTTTTTCTATTGCTTGAAAATATAATGGAGTATTAGGAAATATTGTAAGTAAAGAAAACATTGCATAATTAGGCTTTAAAGAGATACAAAAATTAATATTGTTTATAACATCTTGTTTTGTTTTTTCAAAAGGAAGTCCAACCATATAGTCGGCTATCGTTGTTATTTTTAATTCTCTACAAATATCAAAAGCTTTTTTTATTTGTTCTATCGTAGTACCTTTTTTTATATATTTCAAACCTTCATTTGTTCCTGTTTCTACTCCAAAAGATATCATTCTAAGTCCTGCTTTTTTTGCTATCTCTAACGATTCTTTTGTTATTGTATTTACTCTTCCTCTAAAATCCCAAACTATCTTTAGTTTTCTTTTTATTAATTCTTGCGAAAAGTCTATAACTCTTTGTGGTGTTATATTAAACATATCATCATAAAAATGAAATTCTTCATAACCCTCACTAATACATTGTTCAATTTCATCAACTATATTTTTTACACTTCTTGCTCTATACTTCTTATACGGAACATCACACATTATACAATGATACGGACATCCTCGACTGCTTATAATTGTTGTAAATTTATTTGATATACCAACGATACTATAAAATTTTATATGGGACAAATATTTTCTTGCAGGAAAAGGTAACTCATCAAGATTTTCTATAAATGCGGGTTTTAACTTAATAGGATATAATAAAAGATTATTATTATCTTTATCAGCATTTTCTTCTTTTACTTTTTTCATAGATTCTTTTGTATAAATCCCGGTAATATTATCAATCGGTTGATTGTTTTCCAAAGCTTGAACCAACTGAAAAAAAGATTTTTCACCATCACCTATTGAAATTGAATCTATTTCTTCTATTGCAATTGCCTGTTCCGGAAAGCACATACTATGGTGTCCGCCCATAGAAATATGGGTTTTTGGAAAATGCTTTTTTACTATTTTTGCAACTTTTATTATATCTATTAACAATATAGAAAAACTTGTTATACCTACTATATCCGGTTTTATATCAATAATTTTTTGTTCTAATTGTTCATAACTTACTTTTTCTGATATACAATCAATCAAATATAATTGATGATGCGGAGCATACTTTTCTAAATAAGATAAGATATACAATAAACCTAACGGAGGAAAATTACCAAAGTCAGGAGAATCAAGCCCTATTTCTCCATCACTTTTCTTATATACCTCAACAAGATTTTCAGCAGGAGGATTTATCAATAAGACTTTCATTAAGTTATAAATTTATTCCTTTTTCTTTTAAATCTGACTCTACCATTAATTTTACTAACTCATTAAAAGATGTTTTAGGTTTCCAATTAAGATTTTTTTTTGCTTTAGAGTTATCCCCTTGGAATATAACATTTCTATGATCTAGCGGTCTTACTAAATTTTGATTTATTTTTACATATTTATGCCAATCTAAATTCACAAGCTTAAAAGCGACATCCAAGAAATCTCTAACAGAATGAATTTCCCCGGTAGATATTATATAATCATCAGGTTTATCTTGTTGCAACATTAAATACATAGCTTCAACATAATCTTTTGCATATCCCCAATCTCTTTTATCATCAATATTACCTAAAAATAATTCATTTTGTTCTTTTGCAATGATTTTTGCAATAGCTTTTGTTATTTTTCTTGTAACAAAATTTTCACTTCTTCTCGGACTTTCATGATTATATAATATACCATTACAAGCAAACATATTATAAGAATCTCTATAACTTTTTGTCATTTGGTATGCATACATTTTTGATATTCCATAAGGATTTTTTGGGTTTAATTGCGTACTTTCATTTTGAGGACAATCCTTTGTATCACCAAATATTTCACTTGATACAGCTTGAAAATATTTTATATTCTTGTTTACCAATTTTATACACTCTAACAATCTTAAAGCTCCTAAACCTGTTACATTGCTTGTGTATTCCGGTATATCAAAACCGATATAAACTTGACTTTGTGCTGCCAAATTATATACTTCATCTGGTTTCACTTCAGAAATTATTTTCAACAAACTTAAACTATCCAATACATCGCCGAAATGTAAAGTTATTCTATTTAAAAGATGATTAATTCTAATAAAATTATCATTACTACTTCTTCTAACTATACCATGAACCTCATAATTTTTTTTTAATAATAATTCGGCTAAATAAGAACCATCTTGTCCTGTTATTCCACAAATTATTACTTTCTTTTTATTTGTTTTTCTCATAGTAAAGCCTAACCTCATACTATAAATTATATTCTTATTACTAAATTTAATTGTTAAGAATAATTAAAACTTCTTATAATTAGCTAAAAAACCAGAATTACATTGTTGCGAACACATTGAATTATCAAAATTAGAAACTTTTTTTCTATATTCTTGAATAACTTCACCATTCCATACATCAAATAAGCTATCAACTTTAGCATTACCCAACATTTTTTTTATATTACAATAACATTCAGGCATAATGTCTTGATTTGATAACACACAAAGATATTTCCAAGGAACTCTACAAAAAAAGTCCTTACCGCAAAAAGGTTCATTTTTACATTCTTTTTTTTCTAGGTTTTCTTGCTTTTGCTCAACATCTTTTTTTATATCTTTATTTTTTTCTACATTATCTTTTTTTATATTATCGTTTACAGAATTATTTTTTTTATACAAATTAAATGGTATTAAATTCCTTATAAAGATACCTTTATCATTTTTTTTCATTTTTTCAACAATCTGTTCAATTTCTTCAATTATATTAGGTTCAATATATTGAAAAATATTTTCTTCTTTTGGTCCTGTGTTGGAAACCGGTATTAAACATACTTCCGTAAAACCATACTCACAGGCAAAATCTATTAACTTTTCTAAATTTTTATATGTTGATCTCATAACAACGGAATTTATAGCCATAGGATTAGTTGCATTATAAATTTTTCTATATTTTTTTAAATACGATAAATTTTGACATAAATTATCAAACTTTCCGCCTCTTCTGATTTTTTCATATGTATCTTTATCAATAGTATCTATAGAAACTATCATATTTACTTTATATTTAACCAATTTTTCTGCCATATGCTCGTTAATACATTGACCATTAGTTGTTATTTCTTGAAAGACATCATATTTAGCAGCAACATCCAATAATTCTTCAAACCCTTTATAAACAAAAACTTCTCCCCCAAGCCATATAATTTTTTCTAAATACGGCATTAATTTTATAACTTCTTTTTTTGTTCTATCCGGAATATCCGAAGGCGGATTTTTATCACACATTATACAACTTAGATTACAACTGCTTGTCGGCATAACTCTTAAAAATCTTGGTTTGGATTCTAAAACAATCTTTTTTTTAGCTATTTCATTTTCATTTAAAATTATATTATACTCTCTTACCTTTTCTTTTGGAAAAAAAGTTAATAATGCATCTGTAATTTTTATAGTATTTTCATAATCAGATACCTTACTGAGTTCGTTCAAAACAAACAAAACATGCCGGATTCTTTCTTTATTATCTATATCTTTATCTTTTATAAATTGCACTACATCTTTCATCAAACACTCCTTTTAATCTAATATTTTTTGACAATATTCAGAACAATGATCCGTTACTATCTTATACCTTATAGACTTAATTTTTTCATTATTCCATACAGATATCAAAGAATCCTTATCGATATGTCCCATAGGCTCTTTTATTACACTCCTGCAACTTGCACTTATCATTATATTTCCATTATTTTCAATGAATAATTTTGTCCAAGGATACTGACAAACTTTATATTTCTCTTTTGGGTTTTCATTATTATGATTCAAGGTCGAAACAGGAATAAGTTCTTTTTTATCATTTTCTTTGCTAATAATATCATCCGATTCTTTTTGATATTCAAAAACAGGTAAATTGTTTATAAATCTTACTCCTAACTTTTTAAATTCTTTAGATAAGTCTTCTGTTATATTTCTAATATTTTTTATAATATCAAAATCTATATTATCACCAAAAAAAATATTTTCAGTATTATAAAATTCCATAACTTCTTCTTGCAACGGCAATAATATAACTTCAATAATATTATATTTTTTAACAAAATCTATTAAATTAATTAATTCTTTATAATTTGATTTCATTACAACAAAATTTAAAGATAAACAAAAATATTTTGTTCTATACTTATTCAAATTATCTAAAAATTTATAAACATTATACAATGCATCTATTCTCATAATATATTCATATGTAGATTTATTTAAAGAATGTAAAGAAACCGTTGTTCTAACATTATTATTCGTTAAAATCTTAACAATATCATCTTTATAAAAAGTTCCGTTTGTTATAATGGATTGCTCCGTCTCATAAAAACTTGACTTTTCTACCAAATAATTGAACTTATTATGAGTAAAAACCTCTCCACCCATCCATGTCACTTCTTGAACATATGGTAATAAGCTTACAATATTTTCTACTCCAAAATCCGAAACTTCCCATTTAGGCATTCGTTTATTTCCGCACATTCTACAATTAGCATTACATAATGTAGTTAATGTCACCTGCAAACTTTGAGGTTTTGATTTTAACTCTATATTTTTATTATATATTTCATGTTCATTTAGTAATATATTCTGAGTTTTAATATCTTCTATTTGTAAAGTCGAATTTAACTTATTATAAATATTATCATCACAAAGAACTTCTGCTTTTCTCATAACTTTTAACAAAAATCTTATAAAATTCTTTTGCTCAATTGAATCCGTATATTTTTTATTTTCTAAATTATCAAAAATATTACAATATAACTCAAAAGCTTTAAAAAAGTTATTTTGTTCCAAATTTTTTAATAATTCTTCTCTGAGTTGTTTAATATCATTATTGTTTATCATTTTAAAATCTCACGCAATTTCTGTAATCTTTTTTCTCTGATTTCTAAAGTATTTGATTTATCTTTTATATACCAATCATTATCATATCCAACAACATCTTTAAAACTTTTCACTATACATTTATCTAATATACATATATTCATTGAACTAACTTTTTCAATATATTTTCTATTTCTATCAACAAAATTTAATGTTTCATTGAAATCTTCTTCTGTTTCTCCCGGAAATCCTATAACTAAATTAATCTGTATTTTATAATCCATATTATAACAATCTCTTATAAGTTTTTCTGCAAATTCCGCAGTATATGGCTTACCCATCAATTTTAAAACTTTAGAAGAACCGCTTTCCAAGCCAAAATTAAAGCTATAAAAACCCGCTTTTCTCATTTTTTTCAATAAAAAAGAATTCATATTCATTATTTTGGCATGACCTTCAAAAAAAACTTTTATATTATTTTCTATCAACAAATCACATAATTCATCTAACATTTTTAAATCTTGATTATAAGCGCAGTCACATAGATAAAAATGATCTATTTCTGGATTATTTTTTATTCTATATAATATCTCCTCAAATATATTTTTAGCAGTTCTTGTTCTGTATTTTTTCCAAGTTTTAAATGTTGTGCAAAACCGACATCTCCAACAACAACCCCTTGAAAACAACATGGGTATTGTATTCTTTAATCTATATTTTTCTAATCTAAAATCTTCAAAGTGAGGAAAAGGTATTAAATCAATATTTTTTATTTCTTCTCTGGGTTCATTATATATAATTTTGTCTCTACAATAAATTGTTCCCCTTATACAAGACAAATCTTTTCTTAAAGAAATATTTTGTGCTATTTCCAGAACAGTCTCTTCGCCTTCACCCAACGCAATTAAATCTATATTTTGATCTTCAACTATTGCTAAAGGATCATGATACCAAGCATATCCTCCAACAATATTATATATAGAAACATCCAGTTCTTTTATTATCTTCGTTAATTCTTTTACAAAATAAAAAGTAGATCCATAAACTTGAAAACCTACAAAAACAGGTTTAAAATTTATTATTTCTGTCTTAATAAAATTTATAAATTCTACTTTTTTGTTTTTAAAATAATTAATACAATTATCATTATTATTCCAAAAACAAATATCTTTAGCATTTTCGAGAGGAAAAGCTGTATTAAAATCTATAATTTTAACTTCATAACCATAATTTTCCAAATATGCTTTTAAATATGCCATTGACAAAAATGGCATCATGGGTTCTAATACCGGCGCTATTACTAAAACTATTCTTTTATTCATTCTCTCTATGTTTTATTTATATTTCCAATCATTATTTTTCGTATTAATACAAATATTGGAACAAGTATTCATAAAATTATTTTCTGTTAATTGTTTTCTATAATCACTAAAAACTTTACTATTCCAAATATCTTCTATTGTTTTATTTTCTATTTGTTCCATAAAACCACCATAACATTTACATGTCGGCATAAAAAAGCCTTTATATTCGACATATATACTATTCCATGGCCTTTGGCAATATAATTTTTGTTTTTGTTCTGTATTATCTTTTTTTTCAGTTTCAATACTTTTATTTATTTTCATCTGTTGTTCGTTTTTGTTTCCATTATTATTTTTATTAGTTTTTTTTGCATATAAACATGGTAAATTCATCTCAAATCTTACGGGACTATTTTTTATTCTATCTATCAGTTTACTCTTGTTGCTTATCAAAAATTCTAAATCATCATCTGTTAAAGTTTCTTCTTGATCCTTATCATTTATACCTATTTGATTTAAACATATTGATCTAAATT
>JAFXOB010000118.1 GCA_017529005.1 Elusimicrobiota bacterium | reverse complement strand
TTTGAAAATGTATTTAAGAAAATGCTTACATACTCATTAATAACAGGTTCTGACAATATATTAATACTTTTATTATTTCTCAATTTTACAAATTGCGAAGGAACTACAATATTTTCTAAATTTTTTGTAACAACAAAAGATTTTAACGGATTTATTAACCTTACAATAATATCGTTTTCTTTCGTGAGATATTTTTCATCCATCATATTTTCTGTATAAATTTCATTGAAACAACTTGAGTCTATACTATTATCTTCTAAAAAAGATTTTAAACTTAATACTTTATATTTGTTATAATTAATATTGTTTGATTGTTCAGTAAAATCTATAGCTTTTCTTGAAACTACTAATCCTATTTGAACATCAAACAATTCCGAAAGTTTTATATTTTTCATATATGTTTTCCTTAAAATAATTGTTATTTTTAACTTTTAACAAGATTATTATACTTGATTATTTTCTTTTTGTCAAGTATTTTCTTTAAAAATATTTGTTATTTTTATGTTTTAACATAGATTTATCATTTAGATTTTGCTAAATTTTGAATAAAAACATATATAAATTATTATCTCTTATTTTTAAGACAAATTGTAGTTTTGCTATCCTCATCATAGAAAAAAACATTACTAAATTTATAAGAGAACTTATGCTCTTTTAACTTATCTGTAAAATGGCAATAATTTCCCATCGAAACATCCGGATTACAAACTAATAAAAAACATTCATCGCATTTTTTGAGATAACTATCAATTTTTTCATTTTTCTTATTTATTTCTTTTTGTAAATCTTCAAAAGGATCCTGTTTACTAAAACTTTGGTTGTTAACATGACAGCCAAAACTCCCGTCTGTGTTAGGAAACCCGCTAATTGAAAATTTTAATTGTTCATTATTAACTTCAATCCATTCTTGTACAAGACATGGAAATGTTTTTAATTTTTCTATATTTTTATCAATTAATGGATAAATCTTTGATTTTATTTCTTCTTCTTCAAAATGATCAGTAAAACCAGGATTATACACTGATTCTAAAAACTCTTCGCGAGTTCTAGCTTCCCATTTTCGTTTATCATATTTATCAATAACCATGGAAACTTGCAATTTGTGTTTATCTTGTATTTGTTTGCATATTTTGTTCCCTATTCTTTTCAAAGCTCTTAATGCATTCCCTTGTTCATTATTGGCAATAAATTCTGTAACCTCTAAACCAAGTTTTCTATTATCTTGTGTTATGAAGATAAAATCAGGACTTTCTGCTTCTGTATAATCCTTAAAATTATATTTTTGATACCAAGCTTTCCCTTCCGGTGTGTTCAAAAATTGATTTAAATAATTAATTTCTTCTTCTTTTTTATTTTGAGCCATTAATTGTTCTACCTTATTTCGTTATTAGTTATTAAGATTATATAAAATTGTTGCGACAATATCTTGTCGTGATTTTTGTCGTTAGTCGTTCAAGACCTTAAGATTTTGAGTTAGAATGAAGAAACCTAAAACAACAATTTATAATTTATAATTTACAATGTATAATTATAAGGGTTGGAAAGAATTGAAGTCTTTGTCGTTTGTCGTTTGCCGTTAAAAAAGAACGAATAGTTTGAGATGAACTGAAGTATTTTAGAATTGCGGTGTAGCGGTACATAAGATTTTAAAATACAAAAGTGTAGTCCAAACTATTCGTTCGATATAATACTGATTTATTTTTAACTCAATTTACTTTTCCATCACAGCATCCGCTCCAGTATACTCCTCAAGTGAATTTTCTCTAACCTGAATACATGCATAACTAACAGGTGAATCCGAAGATGCACTAAACTGTCTTTTAACTGACGGTGCTACCTTAATTACATCCCCTTCGGAAAATTCTATTTTTTCTCCGTCGAGAACTGCCGTTCCATTACCGGAAAGAGCAATATAGATTTCTTCATTCTTTTTATGGTAATGAACAAAAGGTACACCTACACCCGCAGGAAGATTATTTATGCTTACTTCCGCACCGGTTAACCCAAGTACATCGTGTAACTCTGTTCTCGGATCTTGTTTTGCATTCCATTTACTGAACTTTGACATTTTTATTTATCCCCCTTTTTGTTTCTGGTTCCGGTATTATCCGAACCTCTAATCTCTTCATGATAAAAATAATCTACAACTATCGGATGTCCCTGAGGAACTCTGCCGTAAGGCATTTCATTATCCACAAACGAACAACCGTTTTTCTTAGCCATATCTTCAGCTTTCTTTTCCAAATTTTCAAAATAGTTACGATTATGCTTATTATAAATTTCGTTATATAACGGTACCAAATTAGGATATTTGTTTTTGATATAATCCAGAATAGTTTTTTTAAATCCACCTCGTAAATTTAAATTTTCAAGCCAAAACAAATCGCATTGATTTTTTACCAGTTCGAATATAGCTTCAAAATCCGTAATACCCGGAAATACCGGCGACACAAAACATACGGTACGAATACCGGCATCGTAAACTTTTTTCATTGCCGAAATCCTTCGTTCGATACTAACGGCACAATCCATATCATTTTTAAAATTCTCGTCTAATGTATTAACAGACCAAGAAACGGTAACCTGCCCCAACTCTTTAATAAGATCTATATCACGAACTACAAGATCCGATTTGGTACATATAAGTATATCCGCATTGCTGCCTTTAAGTTGTTCAAGCAATTTGCGAGTATTACAAAACTGTTCTTCTTGCGGAAGATACCCGTCCGTTACGGAACCTATTACAACTCTTTGTCCTGCATATTTTTGAGGATTATTTATTTCTTGCCAATGTTTTACATCAAGAAATGTTCCCCAATCTTCACTATGACCCGTAAACCGTTTCATAAAAGAAGCATAACAATATTTACATGCATGAGTACAACCTACATAAGGGTTAACCGAATATCCACCTACAGGCAAACCGGACTTTGTCATAATATTTTTTGTTTCCACTTCCGCTATAATGATGCCGTCTTTTTCTGTTTGTACCATACTTTTTGAGCCTCCAAAACTTTATTAAATTCATACGGCATTTCTTGAACAATATTTTTTTCACCGACTACACAAACAAGATCTTCTTTCATGAAAACAGGAATATTAAGCAAATGTGCCTGTTTTGTAAGAGAATATGCCCAAACAGGATCTGTTTGTACTTTTTTGCTTTGTGCACCAGTCATAGTACCTATAACAATCCAATCTATACCCTCCAAATCCACTTTACCGGGATCGTCGTACAACGGTTCAAAAGTTACATGATAATGTTTTGCATGTACATTTTTTCTTAAAGCATCTATTCGCCACAATTCCGCTTTTCTTGTAACCGTAACACCAAACCAAACATTTTCCAAATCCGTTTCAAAATTAAGCAAATCAGGCCGTTTTGTAAGGAACAAAAACTGATGTTGCGGATTTTCGGATATTTTTTCAAATACGGCATCGCACCACTGTTTTTTCCAACAGGCAAAATCACTCATACCTGCTAAAAGAAAATTTTGCGGACGGGCTTTATCCATTAAACGAAGCTTTTTCGGAAAAAATTCGGGTTTCGAAAAGTCTTCTGTTATATGATAGCGGTTAACATTGTTTTTTGCATAACAATAATTACAACCTATATTACAACCTATTACCAAATTCATATTCTGAATTTTATCTTTAATACAAACACTCATTTTTGTTGCCCTTCTTCAAGGTTTTTACGAACACGATCGAGATATTCTTCAAATATTGTTATTTCTTTATCGGAAAAACCTTTATAAAAAATTTTTTCCATTTGATTGGAAACGGAACTGAATTCCTCTTTTAAAGAACGGGCTTTTTTCGTTAAATAGAGCAAAGTTTTTCTTTTATCGTTATCTGCCTGTACTCTGCGAATTAAACCTTGTTTTTCCATTCTTTCCAACATTGTTGTAAGAGAAGTTATTGCAAGACCACACTTTTCGGAAACAAATTTTATTGGAATACCGTCTTTATTCCAAAGCACATAAAGTATTCTGCCTTGTGCACCATTAAATGCATCTACACCTTTATTAACTAAAATCTTTTCAAAAATTCTATCCCCGAGTTGCTTTACTTTTGATACCAAAAAGCCACCGTTCATAAAACAATTACTCCTATATCGTAGTTTTTTTAAAATATTACCATATAGTAGTATTTTTTGTCAAGCAATTTTTTGTTGGATGCTTTCAAAGAGTTTCAAGATTTTTACCGTTGCCGTTTGCAGCTTTCAAAGAATTTTAAAGCTTTTAAGTCGTTAGAGAACGAATAGTTTGAGACGAACTGAAGTATTTTAGAATTGCGGTGTACTTTTCGCGAAAGCAGTACATAAGATTTTAAAATACAAAAGTGTAGTCCAAACTATTCGTTCGCTATAAGAAGAATTTAGAAAAGGTTATATCGCGGATAGTCCTTTTTCCAAATCTGCAATAATATCCTCGACATTCTCAAGTCCCACCGACAGTCTCACCATTCCCGGATTAATTCCGCAGGCAATTAACTGTTCATCGGTCAACTGTCTGTGTGTCGCTGATGCGGGATGAAGAACACAAGTTCTGATATCTGCAACATGCACTTCATTGGAAGCCATTTGCAAATTATCCATAAACTTAATTGCAGGTTGTTTACCGCCTTTAATTGTTATAGACATTACTCCGCTTTGCCCTTTAGGCAAATATTTTTGTGCCAAATCGTGATATTTGTTACCTTTAAGTCCCGGATAGTTTACATGCTCTATTTTAGGATGTTTTTCCAAATATTTTGCTACTGTTATAGCATTGGAACAATATCTTTCCATTCTGACTGCAAGAGTTTCAAGGCCGAGATTTAACAAAAATCCGGAATGACCTGAAGGATAAGCACCGAAATCTCTCATAAGTTGCATTCTTGCTTTTATGATATACGGTGCAAACGAATATTTTTTCGTATATATTGTTCCATGATAAGATTCGTCAGGTTCTGTAAATTCAGGAAACTTGCCGCTTGTAAAATCGAATTTGCCGGAATCTACAATTACTCCCCCGCCTTGAACAGCATGACCGTCCATATATTTTGTTGTCGAATGAATAACGATATCCGCACCGTAATCTATAGGTTTGCAAAGTATAGGTGTAGCAAATGTGTTATCCACGATTAACGGAATTTTGTTTGCATGAGCAACTTTAGCAAATCTTTCTATATCGAACACTTGCAACGACGGGTTAGTTAATGTTTCACCGAAAATAGCTTTTGTGTTAGGTTTTATTGCTTTTTGTATTTCTTCTTCTGTTGCATCTACATCAACGAAAATACATTCTATTCCAAGCTTTTTAAGTGTAAAGGCAAAAAGGTTTATTGTTCCTCCGTAAATTGCTGATGCACTTACAAAACTATCCCCTGAATTACAAAGGTTCAAAATAGACATTAACGATGCCATTTGTCCTGAACTTGTGCACATTGCGGCAGCACCATGTTCAAGGTCTGCAATTCTTTTTTCTACAACATCTACCGTAGGGTTAGTAAACCTTGAATATATATGATTCTTTGTAGGATCATCAAAAACTTCCGCAATTTCCTGTGTGGAAGTATAACGGAATGTGGTACTTTGATATATCGGCATAACTCTTGGTCCGCCGTTTACGGGTGTGTAACCCGAATGTAAACATTTTGATTCGTCTTTCATGATTGCTCTCCTTTTATTTCATATTAAGCGAAACGAGTTTTATTTTTTGCTTATAATTTCGCATTTTCCTTCTTTATGTACCATCCGTTTCACTTACATTTATGTACACTGCAGTCGGTAAATGCTTTATTCTAAGCAAAAACGTGAAAACTCTTTGAATGTCAACTGACGACAAACAGCAAAAACTTAAAAACTCTTTGTATGTCAAACAACAACTAACGACAAACGACAACAAACTTATAACCCTATAACCCCATCACCCATTCAACTGTTGTTATTAATGCTAGATTATATAAAATTGGAAAAAAGATTTGTAGTTTGTATTTGTTGTTCGTTCTTATCATTTAATGTTTTTATAATAATTTTTAAAATTTTTATATAATAAAAGAATGGAAATAGCATTTACAGAAAAAGAAAAAAAAGTTTACAGAATAATCTTAGCAATACTATTCATATGTGCCGGACTCGGTTTTACCAGTGAGGGAATTTTTACGAAAACAGTTACAATAGTACCTACGGAAACAAAAGTAAATGCACATCTATATGAAAAAACAACATGGCCCCCATTTAAAATTATTGATACACTTATACCAAATGTAAAAAGAGCAGAAATGACTACACATTATGGTAGAAGCGGAGCTTCGTATGGTGTAGAATTAGAAACTTATAATGGTAATCGTTCTATTATCAAAGTTACCTCTTATGTATCTAATTTTTCACAAAAATTGCAAGATCAAATAAATGATGCAATAAAAAACAAAACATATTTTACAATAACATTTCGAGAAACGTCTACTCTTATCGTGGGCATTTTATGTCTTGTAGTAGGGTTTTCGTTACTATTTTACGAGTATTTAAAATCAAAAAAAGAACAAGAAATAAAAGCTTTAACAATAGATGATGAGCGAAAAAAACTATTAGATCTCCTACAACAACGCATGCAGCAAAAAGAACAAGGATTTGATACCCCTCATCAACAAAACAAACCTAAACAAGAAAAAGAAAAGTATAAAAAAATAAACGATTCAATAATTAAGTAAAATTTTGCAGAGCAAAATTTGAGGCATAGATGTATAGAAACAACAAACTACAGCTTACAAGCTTATAGTTTATGGTTTGTAGTTTGTGGTTTAAGACCTTAAGATTTTGTGTTACCTTATTGTTGGCTTTCAAAGGATTTCAATATTTTAAGCTATAACGAAATATTTATAGCCCGAAGTGTACATAAATGTAAACGTAGTGAGTGGTACTCAAGGAAGATAAATATAAAGTTATAGCTTAAAAGAAAAATCCGTTTCGCTAATAAATTTATAATTTATTTCTCAATATTATGTTTTTTTCTTAAATTTAATTTGATCTCTTCCGCAATAAAAGTAAGATTATTTTCTTTTGAACACTTAATTATCAACATAATCTTAGGATAAGTACTTGTAAAAACAGTAGTGTTTGCATAGTAACGACCGTAATAATTTGTATATGCATCCGTTTCTGTTTTTGAATTGTTATTTGAATTTACAATATCAAACGTTTTATAACCGTTTTCCAAACAAGTTTCTGCAGCTCTTAACAATGCATAATCCTGTGCGGTTGTGACGGAAGTATCAGAATTTCCGTTAAAAGTTATTTCGTACATGTCTTGCTGTAAAAGTGTATCGTAATATCCTGTACCGGTTGGCGACTTTGCTCTTTCATAGGTTGTTGCACAAGCAGAAATTAACATTACACAAAAAAGCATAACAAGAAATTTAAATATATTCATTACAAACCCCTTACTATATATCAATAATTATTTTACCAAATTAGAAGTATGGAAGTATAGAGGGAAGGAAATGATAGATTATCGGGTTATTGGGTTATAAGGTTATGAGTTGTTGGTAGCATTCAAAGAATTTCAAAATTTTAAATTTGTCGTCGTTGTGTCGTCCAAGATCTTAAAATTTTAGGTTACCTTATTGTTATTAGCTTCCAAAGGATTTTAAATTTTTAAATTATAACGAAGTATTTGGTGAATGAAGTGTACATAAAAGTAAGCGGTAGCGATTGGTACTCGATTGAAACAAATACGAAGTTAGAATTTAAAAGAAAAATCCGTTTCGCTAAAAAATTTTATAAATAAAAAATTTTTTATATAATATAGAAATGAAAAGAAAAACTCCAATACCGGTCTTATTCTTATTTTTTATAATAGGTCTATATGCTTTCCTTATAGGTGTTTTTCCTATAAGTGTTGAAATAAACTCTACAAGTTCGGGATCACAAGCACAGATACACAGAAAATCAATGATTCCCCCATTTAAAGATATTAATATTATGATTCCAAACTTAAAACAAGCGGTAATAACTACATCGAGATCTTCTAAAGGTGGAACCACTTACAGAGTAGAATTGGAAGATTTTAAAGGGTATCGATACCCTATTACATCTTACTATTCTTCCGGTTACAGATCTAAAGCAAGATTGCAGGATACAATAAATAATTCAATAAGAAACAGAGCAGAATACAAAAACACATTTCGTCAACCTTTCTTTATGTTTTTTGGACTATTTTTTATATTTGTATCATTACTAGTGTTGAAAGCAAAAAATAAAATAAATAAGACCACACAACAAAAAACACCTGTACGAGTTCAAACTCCGTACAAAACACATATACCACAACAACCAGAATCCGAAGAAGAAAAATATAACGAAATAAATAATTCAATAATCAAATAAGCTTAGAGTTTATTAAAAAATCTTTCAGATTTTTTGCTTATAGTTTGTAGTTGTTGTTTTGACTATCAAAGGATTTTAAGATTTTTGTCGTTGTTGTTTTGTCGTTAAAAAGACCTTAAGATTTTAGGTTAGAATGAAGAAACTTAAAACGACAATGTATAATGTATAATTAAGGATTTTTTATAGATTCTAAATCAAGTTTAGAATGACAGATTCTTTTGTCGTTGGTTGCAATCAAAGAATTTTAAGATTTTAAGCTATAACGAAATATTTACCGACCAAAGTGTACGTAAATGTAAACGGAGTGAGTGGTACTCGAAGAAGGTAAATATAAAGTTATAGCTTAAAAGATAAATTCATTTCGCCAAAGCTAATTGACAAAAGTGTCAATTAGCTATATAATAGGTGAACATTGCAACGGATTGGCTTGGTAACTCTTGAAAATCTCGGGGCTGATAAAAAAGAACAAACTGTTCGGTATTTCCTAACAGTTGGTAAAGTCAAAATTTTTTATGCCTCTTTTTGCAATGTGCAAAAAGAGATTTTTTTATTTTAGGGTAAAAATATGGTAAAAACTGACGAAATAAGAATAGCAATTATAGCAATAGTTATTGAAGATAAATCTAAATCCAATACTGTAAATGCTATATTGCACGATTATTCCGATTTATTTGTAGGCAGAATGGGTATTCCATTTAAAGAAAAGAAAATATCCGTTATTACACTTATTGCACAAGGTACTAACGACAATATTTCCGCTCTTACCGGAAAACTTGGAAGAGTAGAAGGAATTACGGTTAATTCAATGCTGACAAAAAAATCACAGAAGTAACTTTTTGGGTTATAGGGTTATGAGGTTATTGGGGTATAATTTGTTGGTAGTAAAAAATAAAACTCGTTTCGCTTAATATATATATTAAAGGAGAAAACAATGGATTTTTTTGAAAAATACAAAAAAGAATTAGAGCAATACGATAAAATGGAAAAAGATTTTATCGATGATGATTTAATATGGAAACAATTAAATGCGGCAGAAAATCCTACAAAAGAGCAAGTTAGAGCCGTTTTAAAGAAGGCGGACAACTGTATTCGTTTGGAACCGGAAGAAACTGCCATTTTGATACAAAATAAAGATCCGGAAACTATAGAAGAAATGTATCAGTTGGCAAACAAATTAAAACACGAAGTTTATGCAGACAGACTTGTTTTGTTTGCTCCGTTATATTGCAGTGATGAATGTGCAAATAAGTGTAAATATTGCGGATTCAGGTGTGATAACGGTGTAATGAAAAGAAGAACTTTAACCCAGGAAGAAGTTGCCGAAGAAGTTAAAGTTATGATAAACGAAGGTCAAAAAAGAACGGTTTTGGTTTATGGAGAATCCCCCAACACTACAGTAGATTATATGGTAGATACCATAAGAACCGTATATTCAACAAAAACAGATAAAGGTGCAATAAGAAGAGCAAACATTAATGCAGCACCGTTATCCATAGAAGAATATAAAAAATTAAAAAAAGAAGGTATCGGAACAAT
>JAFXOB010000117.1 GCA_017529005.1 Elusimicrobiota bacterium | reverse complement strand
CTCTTCCGATCTACATACCTAATCTTTCACCGCCATAATGAAATCCAAGACCTCCGGAAAATAAACCGTATCCCATCGTATTTTGGAAAACATCGGTATTTCTTGCTCCTGCACAATACATAGATCTTGCAGATATATTTGCCCAATTTGCTATATCTTCTTTTGTATGGAAAACTACTGTAGGATTTCCAGTTGTTCCGGAAGAAGAGTGCATTCTGACTACATTTTGTAAATCCGTTGCTAAACAACCGTAAGGAAAAGAATCTCTTAAATCTTGTTTTGTTGTGAATGGAAGTTTTACTACTTCTTCTAATGATTTTAATTCACCGATTTTTGAAAGTTTGTCTTTGTAGTGTTCCGATTTTTTTGCTAAAGCGATTTGCTTGTTGATACAATCCAACTGAAATTTTCTTAAAGCTTTTCTGTCCATCGTTTCAATGTCTTTTTGCCAAAACATTTTATACACTCTCCTGTAGTAAATATTTTAAAAAACATTTAATTTTATTATAATACTTGATTATAGCAAATTTAAATATAAAAAGGCATATTAAAATGATAGTGGGAATAATATACAATCATCTGAAACCGAATGCAAAACAATATTGCAATGAAATTTCTTCCTGGTTGAAAAACAAAAAGATAAAAGTTAAAAATATTTCTTATGATTTGATCAGAAACCCTAAAGTTGATTTCATAATATCTTTGGGGGGAGACGGAACAATATTAAGAATAAGCAGAATGGTTGCTAAATATTCGATTCCTGTTATGGGAGTTAATTTGGGAACGCTCGGTTTCTTAACGGATACCGATATGAAAAACGTCTTTGCTTCTTTAGAAAATATTTTAAAAAACGGTATTGAATGTGAAGAAAGAATTATGTTGGATATTGAAATCGTTACTAAAAAAGGAATAGTAAAAACAACAGCTTTAAACGATTGTGTTATAAGATCAGTTTATAACGGAAGATTGACATCAATAGATTCTTTTATAAATAAAAAGTTTTTATCAAGTTATAAGGGTGACGGAGTTGTTATTGCTACACCTACAGGTTCAACTGCATATTCTTTGGCCTTGTCAGGACCTATAATTTATCCTACTTTATCATTGTTTATTATAGCACCGATATCACCGCATACATTAACTCACAGACCTATGATTTTAGATTCCGATAATGTTTTGGAATTTACATCCACCGATGATAACAAAAAAACAGATTTGATAGTTTCTGTTGACGGACAGGAAAGTTATATTTTGGATAAAAATAAAAAAGTTAAAATAAAACTATTTCATAAAAGGGCAAAACTTATAAGAGACAGAAATTATTCTTATATCAACACATTGAAAGCAAAATTAAAGTGGGGAGTTTAGGTGCTTACTTCGTTATCCGTTAAAAATTATGCTTTAATCGAAAATATTACCATAGATTTTAAAAAGGGACTTACTGTTATAACGGGAGAGACCGGTTCCGGAAAATCAATTATTATAGATTCTATAGATTTGTTGTTAGGTGCAAGAGCAAGTACGAGTGTAATAAGAACAGGGACATCTTTATGTACTATTATTGCGGAATTTGATATTTCAAAAAACTCTAATGTAAAAAATATTCTTTCGGATTTATCTATAGACTGTGAAGACGATATTATAATAAGACGGCAAATAGATTCTGCCGGTAAAAGTAAAGCTTTTATTAATGATATTTCCGTAAGTGTAAACACTCTTTCGAATATCGGCAAATATTTGGTTGACTTTTATGCTCAACATAAGAGTAATATGTTATTTGAACAAAATTATCAAAGGCAGATTGTAGATAATATTGCAGGTAACGATTCTTTGTTGGAAAAACTGTCTGTTAAATATGATGAATTGGAAAAACTAAAAAAACAAAAAGAAGAAATAGAAAAAGCCAATGTCGACAGAGAAAGATTATTGGATTTATATAAATATCAAACAAATGAAATAAATAAAGCAAATTTAAGTTGTGATGAAGAAGAAAAAATAGAGCAGGAATTACCTAAATTAAAAAATGCCGAAAAAATAAAAACCGTTACAAACGAAATGTTATCTATATTATATAAACAGGAACACTCTATATCGGATAACCTTTCAATAATAAACAAACAAATTTCTCTTTTGGAAAAGTACGGGATAAACATTGAAAATATATCAAAGAATATAAATTCCGCAATGACACAAATAGACGATGTTTACAGAGAAGTTGAGGATATATCAAACAATATAGACGTTACACCGGACAGTTTGGATGCTATGTTGGAAAGACAACAACTTATAAAAAAATTAAAATCAAAGTATGGAAAAACAATACAAGAAATTATTGATTACGGTAACTTGTTAGAAGATAAAATAAAAAATCTCGAAAACTATGAAGTAAACATTGAGAAAATTCAAAAAGATATTGATTCGTTGATAAAAGATATTACCAAACTATGTCAACAAATATCAGATAAAAGAAAAAAAGTTGCATCCGTTATATCAAAAAAAATCGTATCCGAACTTGATGATTTAAATATGAAAAATTCTCAATTTGAAATTTCAATCGAAAAGGATGAAATAACAAGAACAGGTTTTGATAAGTTGGAATTTATGTTCAGTGCAAACAAAGGGGAAAAACTGTATCCTTTATCTCTTGTAGCTTCGGGCGGCGAAATATCAAGAGTAATGTTGGCATTATCAACAACAATATCGGATAATTATAATGTCGGAACTATTATTTTCGATGAAATTGATACGGGAACAAGCGGTAAAACAGGTGAAAAGATAGGCAAAAAACTAAAGAGCTTATCAAATAACAGGCAAATCATTTCAATTTCGCATTTGGCTCAAATTGCTTCAAATGCGGATAATCATATAAAAATATATAAAGAAACGGAAAAATCAAGAAATATCACAAAAGCCAAGGTTTTAAACGATAAAGAAAGAGTAGAAGAAATAGCAAAAATCATTTCCGGTGAAAAAATAACGGAACATGCCATAAAACATGCCGAAGAACTAATTAACGATAATGTATAATGTACAATGTAAAATGTAAAATTTATAATTAACGATAAAACAACAAAAGATAATTTATAACTAACAAAAAAGCAGGAAGGAAATTCTTCCTGCTTTTTTATATCTGCTGATTATTGTTTTGTTTGTCATTCCGAACTCGATTCGGAATCTATTGAAAATCTGTACTATAGGTACTCCTTAATTGTACATTATAAATTATAAATTGCCGTTTTGCTGTTG
>JAFXOB010000116.1 GCA_017529005.1 Elusimicrobiota bacterium | reverse complement strand
TATCTACAGGTAACGGATATTCAACAACTGTTTTACCGTCTTTTTCAATAACGAATTTAGGTCTGTGTTTCCTTGTTCTGTCTTCAATAATTACTCTTTCTATCTGACCGGTAATTTTTGATTTTTCTTTCTGTAATGTAACACCGTCTTTTATATCAACATATTTCAATTTACCTTCATACTCTGAAATAATTGATTTTGAATGCGGATCCCATTTTGCAAGCAAGATATGTTTTTTCGTTTTTGTTGCAGGATCTTCTTTTAATGTAACATCCTGTCCATCTTTAACATATATTACCGCGCCGTAAGGAATCTTATGAACTTGTCTTCTTCTGGGAGACATCTCCGTAAATACAAGTTCTGTATTTCTACTAACAACTAATGTCTCTCCATCTCTGTTCTTAATAGATTTCAAATTATAAAAATCTACTGTTCCATCTTTTTCTGCATATATTTCAGATTTTTGTGTAACCGTACTTGCAGCACCACCGATATGGAACGTTCTAAGTGTAAGCTGTGTACCAGGCTCACCGATTGATTGTGCAGCAACAACACCTACCGCTTCACCAACTTCTGCAAGTTTTCCTGTTGCAGGGCTTAAGCCGTAACATTTTGCACAAACTCCATGTTCTGCTTCACAAGTTAACACGCTTCTGATACCAATCTTATCAATACCTGCTTCTATAAGTTTTTTTGCTTGTTCCGGAGTTATAACTTCTCCTCTTTTTACGATAAGTTCTTCTTGTATATCATCACCATGTTGGATAATACCAACAACGTTATCAAGTGCTACTCTTCCAATAATTCTCTCATCTATCTTTTCGATTGTTTCTTCACCGGATTTTAAATCTCCGATAAATACTCCGTTTGGTGTTCCGCAGTCATGTTCTGTTACAACAACATCATGTGATACATCAACAAGTTTTCTTGTCATGTATCCGGCTTCTGCAGTTTTCAATGCAGTATCGGAAAGACCTTTTCTACCACCGTGAGTGGAAATAAAGTATTCCAATATTGAAAGACCTTCTCTGAAGTTTGCAATAATAGGTGTTTCGATAATTTCACCTACACCACCGGAAAGTTTTTTCTGAGGTTTTGCCATAAGACCTCTCATACCAGCAAGCTGTCTTACCTGTTGTCTTGAACCTCTGGCGCCGGAATCTGCCATCATATAAACAGAGTTAAATCTGTTTTGGTTTGGCTTATAAGGCTCATTTTCCGTTTTCTTCATTTCATCAAACATTATATCTGCAACACCATCGGTAACTTTTGTCCAAATATCAATGATTTTATTATATCTTTCACTTTCGGTTATCAAACCTAACTTTGCTTGTTTTTCTATAGCTTTAACTTGTTTCTTTGCTTCGGAAACCATCTTATCTTTTTCAGGCGGAACATTCATTGCATCTATTGATATTGATACACCTGCCAAAGTTGCATATTTGTAACCTAAACTCTTAATTTCGTCCAATAAAACTACAGTCTTATATTGACCGAGTTTTTTGAAACATTCGTCAATTATGGAAACTAAATCTTTTTTACCGAAAGCTTTATTTTTATATCCTAAAGCATAAGAACCATCTTCATTTTTAGGTAAATGTTCATTAAATATAACTCTACCTACAGTTGTATAGTTTATTATGCCTTTCTTATCATCATTCTTCCATTTTGATAAATCTCTTTGCTCATTTGGTTTAAGATTTGGATCTCTTAATGTTGTTATTCCTGCAACCTTTATTCTTGCTTGTAAATCAACTTCTTTTTGTTGATATGCACTTATAACTTCATCTACACTTGAGAATATACTTCCTTCACCTAATACACCTTTCTTTTCTTTTGTTATAAAGCAACTGCCCAAAACAATATCCTGTCCGGGAACGGTTATAGGTTTTCCTGATGATGGTGATAAAATATTCTTTGTCGTCATCATCAACATTTTTGCTTCTAATTGTGCTTCAATTGATATAGGAACATGCACTGCCATCTGATCTCCATCGAAATCAGCATTAAATGCCGTACATGTTAAAGGATGTAATTGTATAGATTTTCCTTCAACCAATATAGGTTCAAAAGCTTGAATACCAAGTCTGTGAAGTGTAGGAGCTCTGTTTAACAATACCGGATGATTTTTTGTTACTTTTTCCAATATTCCCCAAACTCTTACATCGCCTCTTTCAAGGGTTCTTCTTGCTGCTTTTAATGTCAAACCTTCTTCACTTATAAGTTCTTTTATAATAAAAGGCTTGAACAATTCAAGTGCCATCTCTTTCGGAATACCACATTGATTAAGTTTTAAAGAAGGACCTACAACGATAACACTTCTTCCCGAATAATCAACTCTTTTTCCGAGCAAGTTTTGTCTGAATCTTCATTGTTTACCTTTTAATGTATCAGACAAAGATTTTAATACTCTGTTACCTGCACCTGTTACAGGTCTTGACATAGAATCGTTATCAATTAAAGCATCTACTGCTTCCTGTAACAATCTTTTTTCATTGTTTATCATTACAGCAGGAGCTTTTAATTGTTCAATATGTCTTAATCTGTTATTTCTGTTAATAATTCTTCTATATAAATCATTCAAATCCGAAGCTGCAAATCTTCCGCCTTCCAAAGCAACCAACGGTCTTAAATCCGGCGGAATAACAGGAAGAACTGTCAATATCATCCACTCAGGTCTTGTATTGGAATTTTTAAATCCTTCAACAACTCTAAGTTTTCTGATAAGTCTTGCTCTTTCCATATCGGAAGAAATATTTGCTATTTCTTTTTGTATTTGTTTTTGTTCTTCTTCAAGATTAATCTCTTCCAACAATTTTCTTATTGCCGAAGCCCCAATATCTACTTTTAAATCACTGCCGAAACCGGTTTGGAATTTTTTAACATCAGTATCTTCCAATAATATTGGTGTCTCAGGTTTTGAAAATGTCTTTAATATAGGCATATCCATCCTGAAAACTTCAACTTTTAACTTACCTTCATATTTCTTTAATCCCTCAGGATTTTTTCTAAGTTCTAAGAAAATTTTCTCTTTTTGAGTATCAAAAAATTCTATTCTTAACTTTTTATCAGGCTCAGACATCGAAATATCAGAATTCTTTTCAAATGCATTTACAAGAACCTTTTTTATTTCTGCCTTTTCCGAACCTTCAACATCATAAAAATATATTGAATGAGGCTTAAAATAACATTTGTAATATTTTGCACCATTTCCAATATTTTCTGCTATTTTCTTTATAATATCAGCTTTTTTCTCGCCACTATAATCTGCCATTGTCTTGATAAGTCTATCCAGTTGTTTTTTCAAAACTTTTTCATCACTATCAAGCTCAATTTCTTCCGCAACTATACCATCAAAAACATTTTTCAATTCATCTTTGACAACAGCACTCTTCATTCCGTATTGGAACAAATTATATTCATCTTCTTTTAATAATGAACCTTTATGAAGAATAGGAACTACCCCTGAGGAATCTTTCAATGTATTTGTCACAACATATTTCGTATAATAAATAACTTTTTCAAGATCAGATATTTTCATATTTAGTAAAATACCTATTCTTGAAGGCGGTTTCTTTAAAAACCAAGGATGTGCAACAGGAACAGCCAAATCTATATGACCAAATCTCTCTCTTCTAACTTTTGACTCTGTAACTTCAACACCGCATCTGTCACATATTATACCTTTATGTTTTATGTATTTATATTTTCCACAATGACATTCCCAATCTTTTGTCGGCCCGAATATACAATCACAAAACAAACCATCTCTTTCAGGTTTAAATGTTCTGTAATTTATGGTTTCAGGTTTTTTTACCTCACCATAAGACCAAGATCTGATATCATCAGGGCTTGCAACCGTTAATTTTACTTCATCAAAATCTGTAAAGTTAAGATTTTGTGGCTTTTTCTTTGAATTTTTTGAATTTTTTATACTCATTTATAGTTGCCCTTCCGTATTATATTTAGTCTTCTTTGCTATTGTTATCTTCTTTTTTTTCTGCATCTTTCTTTAACAAATCAACATTCAAACCTAATGCTCTAAGTTCATTTATAAGAACTTTGAAAGATTCCGGAATACCCGGTTCGGATATTGCTTCACCTTTGATTATAGAGTCATACATTTTTACTCTACCTTCAACATCATCAGATTTAACTGTTAAAAATTCCTGCAATACATGAGATGCACCATAAGCCTGTATTGCCCAAACTTCCATTTCTCCGAATCTCTGACCTCCGAACTGTGCTTTACCGCCCAACGGCTGTCTTGTGATAAGAGAATAAGGACCGGTTGATCTTGCATGCATTTTATCTTCAACCAAATGGTTAAGTTTCAACATGTACATTAC
>JAFXOB010000115.1 GCA_017529005.1 Elusimicrobiota bacterium | reverse complement strand
GGTTTAATGACAGATTTGGATTTAGAAAAAATCTTATTGAAATTAATATATTTTTAAAATATTTTATAAACTCTAATTTTTGCTATTTTAAAGGAAAAATTTATTATAAAAAAGGAAATTGTTTTTATCGAAACTCTTCATTTGGGTTGAATGTTCATTATAACAATCCTGAAAAATATGCAATAAATCTAAATAAATTACAGAAATATTGTGATAATAATAATATAAAACTATATTTACTTGTTGTCCCAAGAAAAATTGAATTTTTTGATTATCCCATACCTGACAAAAGAAAACATTTACCTGATAATGCAGAAACAATATTATCATATTTAAAACAAAATACAAAAACAAATATAATCTATCCGAAAAAAGAAATGATTGAAGCAAACAAAGAAACACCTGTTTATTTTAAAACAGATCATCATTGGACAAAAAAAGGTGCTTATATAGGTTATTTAGAGCTTATGAAACAAATAAAAAATGATTTTCCTGATGTCTATATATTAAAAGAAGATTCTTTGGAAAAATATTATGACAACAGAGTTTCTTCTCTATGGAACGATAATTTTAATATAGGTCAAACACTAGAACAATTTTGTATTCCCAAATTTTATAATAAAAAAATATTAGATACCCAATATTTATATTATAAAAATCCAAACAAAGATAAATTACAAACTAATGTTTCTCTTGCACCAATACCTTCTGAAGGATATGATGAATGTCAAGATAATCAGTTTTACTATCCGGACGGAACAGATAAAAAAGTTATGATTATAGGAAACTCTTTTGCCGGAAATCTGTGTGAATTTTTACCATATAGTTTTAAATATGTCGTAAAATACCATGATAATTACAGAAAAATGAATTTTAACATTTATAAAGGCATTATTGAAACTTTTAAACCTGACATCTTAATATTAAATTTTCAAACAAATTATTTATCAAAGTTACTAAAACTTTATAAATATGAAAATAACCCAGAGGTGAACTAATGTTATTTTCAACAATGACATTTATATTTATATTTTTACCTATATTATGCTTGATATATTTTCTAAGCAAAAGGAAATATCACAATGCAATATTACTTATCGCAAGTTTAATATTTTATGCATGGGGAGAGCCTAAATATCTTGCCATAATGGTTTTATCAATAATTATTAATTGGCTGGGTGCAATATTAATTGATAAAGCAAGACAAACATATAACAAAAAAGCTTTACCTAAAATATATCTGCTCGGTACAATAACCCTTAATTTAGCAATTCTTATTTATTTTAAATATTTCAATTTCCTGATAAATAATTTTAATTCTCTATTCAACGGACATATTGATTTTATTGAAATTGCATTGCCGTTAGGTATTTCATTTTATACATTTCAAGCATTATCATATGTTATTGATGTTTTTAAACAAGAATGTAAAGTTCAAAAAAACATTTATAAGCTAGCACTATTTATCTGTCTGTTTCCTCAACTGGTAGCGGGACCAATTGTAAAATATCATGACATTGAAGAGCAAATAAATTCAAGAGAAATAAATCTCGACAAAGTAGATGAAGGTGTAAAAAGATTCATTATCGGATTATCAAAAAAAGTACTTATTGCAAACACTATGGGAGCAATAGCCGATAAAATCTTTATACAAGATCCGTATACTTTCTCACACGGTATAGCATGGATAGGTTCCATAGCTTATTCGTTACAATTATTTTTTGATTTTAGCGGATATTCCGATATGGCAATAGG
>JAFXOB010000114.1 GCA_017529005.1 Elusimicrobiota bacterium | reverse complement strand
CATCATTATTTTTTTCTTTTTCAGATTCAAAAACTGTATCATAAAATTTTTTAAAATCTTGTTTTGCTGTTTCTTTGAAATAAAAAAAAGTTTCATAGTTTATGTCGGAAATATTTTTTACAAGATCTTCTTTTATATTTTTATCTCTTAGAAAAGATATTAATAGTACAGTTTTATTATCTATATTTATATGTTTTTCTTCTTTTTCCGTTAGATATTCATATAATAGTTCAGAAAAATTTTCTTTTTCCGTATCCGTATATTTATTGAATACATTTTTACAATACTTAATGAAGTCTTCTCTATTTGCATTGAATTCATCTTCTTCTTTTTTCGTTAGAATATATTCAGATAGCTTAGAAAAATCTTCTTTTCCCGTTGAAATTTCATCTTTATTGTCACTGTTTTTATGAAGCAGTTCCATTAGAGCTTCTTCTATATTCATAGTGTTATAGTTACTGTTTAGTATAGATTTAATTTTATTTTCTATAGTATTTTTAATTTTCTCTTTAAATTGATTTTCAAATTCTATTCTAAGATCTTTTCTGTCGTTTTTTACGGAATATGTAGAACATATTTCTTTGTTGGAATTAGTAGCTTCTGAAATAATATTTAAAATATCCTTATCATCATTAATACGAATATCTGCTTTTGAAGCCACTATCATCAAATTTTCTGTTTTATTATCTTTGATGATGTCCAATATTTCTCTATCATTGTCTTCCAAGGAAGAACAATTTTCAAATAAACATACAGCTATATCACATATATATAAAGGTATATATAAAGGTGAAAAAAATAATTTTCTTTTTGTTTGTTTTGGAATATCGAGAGGCATTTTGTCTGTCCCGATAGTGTCTATTATATCCGTATTTTTTAATATCGGTGTATCGGCAACAAAATTTATTATGTATATTTCATATGCACTGTCACTAATATTTTCGTTTTCATAAAATTGTTTTATGGATTTATAGTTTAATTTTTCCGGATTATTATAGTCTCTTACATAATATATCTCTGTGTTATCCAGAATAATACGGTACTCTTTATCTAATTTTGTATATGTTTTTTCAAGTAGAAAAATTTCGGGATCGAATTTATAGTTGCTTTCTTTTGCGATTTTAAAAATTAAAACATTTTCTTTTATATACTCAGGTTTATCCTTGATATCTTTAAAATGTATTGTACAATTCGTTTTTGAATAAACCGATACGGGTAATAAATCTTTTCCTAAAATAGAATTAATAAAAGAGCTTTTACCCGAAGATCTGGCTCCGAAAACGGCAGTTACGGGTTTTCTTTTTGCTTTTTCAAAATCAAAAAATCTTTGGTTATTGTAATTGTTATCAAACATTCTAAAATTATATGTTTGTGGAACAAGTGTTATAACTTTGTCTATGTTATTGTGTTTCAAGTCATAATTATCAAAAGCTCTATTTTTATTTGTTTTTTCCAAAACAGAATCGGAATACATATCATTTATTAGCAATTGATTTTCATTGTAGTCTGTTATTTTATTATTTAACAAGTTATTAATACTTTGATTTGTTAATTTTGATATATTTAATAATGTTTTAACAGATAATGTATCCAATGTTTTTAAATCATGTTCAAGGTTGGCTATATAATATTGACTGCTACCAATTAATGAAGCAAATGCTTGTTGTGTATATCTGAGTTGTTCTCTCAGTTCTTTTACGGTAATAATTTTACTTTTGTTTTTATTCATATAGATCTCCTTTATTTAAAATTAACAAGCATAGTTAAAAATATGTTTCTTTTGTATTCCTAATATATTTGTTAACTTATAACATTTAATGATATTT
>JAFXOB010000113.1 GCA_017529005.1 Elusimicrobiota bacterium | reverse complement strand
TTTTTCTTGGAATATACTACATTTTGAACAACGCCTGCCGTTCCGTTAGCAATATATTTTGATAAATCTATAATATCGGAAACTACCGCAGAAGCTGCAGGTAACTGTCCCGCACCTTTACCGTAAAACATAACATCGTCTGCAGCATCACCTTTTATCATAATTGCATTATATTCGTTGTGAACGTTTGCAAAAGAATGATGATGATCTATTAAACAAGGCTCTACCCATAAATCTATTCCTTTATCTGTCTTTATTGCAGAACCTATAAGTTTAAACACATAACCGAAATCTCTTGTTATATTAACATCTTCTATATCTAATTGATCTATGCCTTTAACTCTGATATCTTCTACTTTTATCCAACTTCCCCAGGCAAGAGAAGATAATATTGCAAGTTTATTTGCGGTATCAAGCCCTTTAACATCTGCTGTAGGATTAGCTTCCGCAAAACCTGACTCCTGAGCATTTTTTAATGCATCGGCATAAGTTATGCCTTCGTTAGTCATCTTGCTTAATATGAAATTTGTCGTACCGTTCAAAATGCCTTTAATATTTTTTATCTCGTTACCGGCAAGTCCTTCATTCAAACCTTGTATTACAGGAATAACTCCGCCTACAGATGCTTCGAAATATACCATTTGCTTCTTTTCTTGTGCCAAAGAAAATATTTCGTCCCAATATTTTGCCAAAGCCGCTTTATTTGCAGTAACAACACTTTTACCGTTTTTAAGAGCTTCTGTAATAACTGTTCTTGCCGGTTCGTACCCGCCGATAAGTTCAACAACTATATCTATTTCCGGATCTTTTATTATATCCATAAAATTTTTAACATATAATTTTGGTTTATCTATTGGCCTTAAATCACAAATAGATTTAACATTTATTTTTACTCCTGCTTTTCTTAAAGCAATAGCACTGTTTTTTTCCAAAATTTTTACTACACCTTTACCTACTGTTCCATAACCTACCAAACCGATATTTAAATTTTTCTTCATAACCTTATTTTCCATTTAATGTAAATTTTTTTATTCTCAATAATGCATCGTGAAATCTTTTATCATGTGTTACCAAAGATATTCTCACATAACCTTCACCACACTTTCCAAACCCTGCTCCGGGAGAAACAGCAACTCCTGTTTCTTTAAGAAGTCTTTCTGCAACAGATAAAGAACCTTCTTTTTTTAAGTTGTCCGGAAGTCCTGCCCAAACATACATTGTTCCTTTAGTTTTTTGTACATGCCAACCGATTTTGTTTAATCCGTCAACCATTTTGTTCATTCTTCTTTCGTAAATCGCAGCTTGTTCTTTAACACACTGTTGAGAACCGTTTAATGCCGCAACTGCTGCAAGTTGAATAAATGTAGGAACTCCGTAATCTAAAAACGATTTGAATTTTTCTAAAGGATACAAAAGTTGTTTTGCTCCGCAAGCCCAACCTACTCTCCAGCCCGCCATATTAAATGTTTTAGAAAAAGAGTGAAACTCAAGTGCAACATCTTTAGCACCTGCAAACTCAAATATTGATGGTGAGGTATTCTCACCGAAAACAATTTCCGAATATGCATTATCCGAAATTAAAAGTATTTTATATTTTTTACAAAATCTTATAGCTTCTTTCCAAAAAGCAGGATCATCTGCAAAAGCAGCTGTCGGATTATTAGGATAATTCAATATCATCATCTTAGCTTTTTTTGCTATACTTTCAGGAATTTTTGTAAAATCGGGAAGATAATTATTTTCTTCCAGCAACGGCATAGAATAAGTTTTTGCACCTGCAAGAACTGCAGCATTAAAATGTACCGGATATGCCGGATCACACACCAAAATATAATCTCCTACATTGAGATATGCCATACATAAATGAGCAATACCTTCTTTTGAACCTATGAGAGACATTATTTCGGAATTATAATCCAAATCTACTCCGAATCTTCTACCCATCCATTCGGCAACAGCTCTTCTGAATTTCGGCATACCTTTTGCTTGAGGGTATCTATGAGTATTTTTATGATGTTTTACCGTATCACACAAACAATCTACAATATGTGTAGGTGTCGGCATATCAGGGTTACCCATTGCCAAATCTATAACATCAAGTTTTTGTGCATAGCACTCCAACTTTAACTTATTTATTTTAGCAAACAAATAAGGAGGTAAAGAATCCAAATTGTTTGATGGTTTTATTTTTAATATTGCCATTATTTTTGTATTAGTTTTCTTAATGTAGTTGTAGGTTTGAAAGAAACCTTTCTACCGGCAGGAACAGGAACTATAACTCCTGTTTTAGGATTTCTACCTTGTCTTGCTTTCCTATCTTTAGACTTAAACGAACCTAAACCGGACAAAGAAACCGTCTCCCCTTTTATTAAATTGTCTTGAATAACTTTCACCAAAGCTTTTATAGCCACATTTACTTGACCTTGCGTAAGCCCCGAACATTCTGCAACCTGTTTAATAACATCAGGTTTTTTCATGAGTTCCCCCAAATTTACAAAACTCTCTAAACGAGAATACAGAAACTATAATAAAAATATATTAAAAAGTCAATAAGTTTTTTATTTTATACTATCAAAAACAAATTTAATTTTATATAATAGTTGGTGTACAGATATGTTGCAATATATTTTATAAGGTTAATATTTCCATAATGAAAAAAGAAACAATTATAACTCTTATAGTGTTTTTATTTCTAACTGCTGCTGTTGTATTATCTATAAAGTTAACATATCAAAATTACAAAAAAGAACGTCTTTTATTAAATGGTAAAATTTTATGTGCTCAAATTATGAGCGCAAGCATAAATTATTATAGAAACAACGGTAAATATTTAATAAATGATAAAGTTTCCTTTAATGATGATATTCTCGATGCACGAACAAATCCTTACTTTTCAACTTTTTCTACATATCCGATAGATGAAAATACTCAAGGAATTTCGGTATTTGGGAATATTGAAGGAACGGATTATGAATTGAAAATCACTTTCAACAAAGCTGACGAACCAACTCCTTTAAAAGATCTCAAATTTCAAACAATAAAACATAAAAAATAAAATTATGAAAAAAAATTTACTTTTCATATTACTATTTTTATTATCCGTTACAACAAACTCTTATGCTGATAAATGGCAAACCGTAGGTGCAAGAGCTATGGGTATGGGCGGAGCAGGTGTGGCCATTGCCTATGGGGCTGATGCTCAATATTATAATCCGGCTCTTCTTGCAACATCTTCCGAACTTGGAAGTGATATATCCTTAAATATAAATGCGGAAATTGAAACTACCGATAAAGTTTTAACATTAATAGATAAAGTAAATGGCATGATTGACAAATATGAAATCATAATAAAAAAAATTATTAATAAAGATTATGCAAATGCAAAAGATATGATATCGATAGTAGATACTTTGGTTGCATTACAAGAATTAAATTTAAAAAATATCGGAGCTACAATAAATGCAAATACAGGATTATCTGCAAAACTCGGTAAACTTGCCGTTTCCGTAAGATCTTACGGAAGCTTAGGAATAACACCGATTGTTGACAAGAAAAATATAGGGCTTGTTTCATCAGTAGACGGAATAAAAATAGATAATTTCAATGCTCCCGATACACAGGATAAACGGAATGCTGCAAATACAATAAAAAACACTCTCGATAAGTATGACTTAACCGATTCCGTCGCAAATCTATTTAAGTTGTCTGGAAAAAATTCTGAAGAAATTGCAAATGCTATAGTTAATATGACGGATTCCGCTCATTCAACAGTTGAAGAAATAAAAGAAATGGCTGATAAAATAGCAACAGATTTCCCAAATGCGGAAAAATTATTAAAAGCTCTTATTTCCGGAAGCTATAAAGACAATGAATCTCAAGTTTTAGTCGATGCCGGTATTTTTACAGAAATCAGTTTCGGTTATGGTTTAGAGATTATTAAAGGATTGCAAGTCGGCGGAAACATAAAATACATTCAAGGACAAATGGGGCAAGCAGGAATTATGCTTTTAAAAGATGATGAAAGTGTAGAAGACGTTGCAGAACAAACATTTAAAAAAACAAAAGCTTCAAATCAAATAGGTATAGATTTGGGAGCTTTTTTGGATATCAGTAAATTGATAGACAACGATATAATATTAAATCCAAAATTCGGTATTACTGCAAGAAACATAAATAATCCGTATTTTGAAAGGCCGGAAAAACCTTCAAATTCAAAACTAAAATGGATTGATGGTAAATATTATCTTGGAAGTCAATTAAGAGCCGGACTTGCAATTAATCCTATAGAAAAACTTACCGTTGCTTGTGATTTGGACTTATTAAAAAATAAAACTTTTGTAAATGATTTTGAATCTCAAGAATTATCGGCAGGTATAGAATATTTACTATTAAACAAAAAGTCCTTCTCCTTACCTTTAAGAACCGGTATAAGTAAAAATGTGGCAGCTTCAAAATCTAATATTGAATATACTGTCGGCACAGGTATCTATACTTTCGGTTTTTGTTTTGAACTTGCTGCAGGTATGAGCTCTAACACGGCAACTTTTGATGGAAAAAAAATTCCGGCATCAGCTTCCGTTGCACTTAATTTAGGTTATACTTTTTAAATTAATTATTTGTTGAAGATAATCTCATTTAAAACATTATAGATATCCGTATTATCTATAATGTTTTTTTCATTTATATATTTTTTAAATAAGTCTGATTTTGCACCAACACTGTAACAACCTACCAACTCATTTGTATGTCCTGTAGATTCGTATGATATTTGCATATTTGTTATTATCGTCGCATTATCTTGTTTTGTTGTAAATACAATAGGTAATTTTCCTTTACCTAAATATCTTCTAAATCTTAACATACCTGTAGAATGATCTGCAGTAACAATTATAATCGTGTTATCAAAAGTCATATCCGTATCTTTTGAATTTATCAAATCATAAATACTTTTTACTGTTTCATTAAGTTCATACATTGCACCCAACATTTTATTGAAATCGTTATCATGATTTGCATGATCTATATCAGCTACTTCAACTAAAGCAAAAAAAGGTTTTTTCTTCTCTAACAATATTTTTGTTGCATATAAAACAACATCGGCAAACTTATTATTTGTATTTCTATAATCAAAACTTTTCGAAGTAAAATCAGGTATAGGGTCAGGAACAAAATATCTTCTTAATCTTAAAAAAATTTTTTTATTAACCAAATCAAAAACTTGCGGTTTATTTATTTCCGAAGAATCTAAACAATAATAATCGTTTAGTGCGGCAAAAGTATTCATTTCATTAAAATCGTTTTTACCTGCCACTATTTCCGGTTTGGTTTTTGATAATATTTCCGCAGCTATCTCCTTGCGATTATCTCTGCTGACATTATGACTTGAAAAACCTGCCGGTGTTGCGGAATAAAATTTATCCGTTGTTATTAAAGCAACATTATATTCTTTTTTTTCATTTAATTTATCGGTTATATTATGTATAAATTCTTTTTTATCTTTATCAAAACATAGCCCCCAATTATACACTTTGTTACCTGTTGCCATAGCGGTTGCAGCAGCAGCAGAGTCGGTAGGTTCAGAGTTTCTAAAATATTCCTCTGCATCTTGTGTTTCATAATAAGGATACGGAACTATACCTGCAATTTTTGTATCATAACCTTTTTCACTGTTAAAATTATTTTTATTATATTCTCCTTCATAAGAATTTATACTCCATGTTTCCATATGCGTTTGTACAGGAAAACTGTTCCATATTAATTCTTTATCTTTGCCATATAAAAAATTACTTACAGCATACTCACTTGACATAGACATTCCGTCACCTATAAATAAAAAAACATACTTCACTTTATCCGCATAAATACTAATTGAAAATAGTGTCGTAAAAAATAAAATAAATAAAAATTTTTTCATTTTAAATTCCTTTCAAAGTTAAATTTATTTTGTGAAGAAATATAAACATTGTTATTAAAAGCTTTTATAATTTGTGTTAAATAATTTACATTAGGATCAATATAAGATAAATCTATACCGAAAGATTTAATTCCCATACTTATCAAATTATTTTTAAAACTAAATAAATTTATCGGATACTTTGGAATAATAATATTATCAGCTTGTGAAATAACTTTAAACTCATCCTTATTACTTTTTATATTTTTGTTTTGAATATCTTTTACAAATTTCATTT
>JAFXOB010000112.1 GCA_017529005.1 Elusimicrobiota bacterium | reverse complement strand
GGACAGGTAAAACGAGCGGATATGATTTTAGATAGAAATTTAAGGCAGTTAGGAGCACAAGAAGTAAATATAATACCTGTTGTAAAACCAATTACGAAGTATGCTGTTTCCGTAATGGAACCTGAAAAAATAAAATATCATTTACAAAAAGCATATTATATGGCAACTACCGGAAGAAAAGGCCCTGTATGGTTAGATATTCCTCTTGATGTTCAAGGGACTACAATAAATGAAGATGAGTTAGAAACTTTTAGCCCTATAGCAGAAGAAAAGAAATCTATTAGTATGGAAACTATTGATAAAATTATCAGTTTAATAAATACTTCCAAAAGGCCTGTCTTTTTTATAGGTAACGGTGTTTTTTTATCTGATGCACAAGAACAATTTTTACAATTGGCAAAAAGTTTAAATATTCCGATTTTAACTACTTGGAAAACAATTGATTTGTTGGAAGAAGACAATCTTTTATTTATAGGAAGACCCGGTTCCATAGCATCAAGAGGAGCAAATTTTAATTTACAAAATTCAGATCTGTTTATTTCTATTGGCGCAAGGATGGATTTCCCTCAGGTTGCATTCAGTCATAAAAATTTTGCTAAAAATGCAAAAAAAATAATTGTAGATATAGATGAAAATGAAATAAATAAATTAGATATGAATATTGATGTAAAAATTGTATGTGATGCTAAAATATTTATAAATGAATTATATGAAAATAAAGAAAGAATTTTATATAAAGATAATGGCTGGATAAAATATTGTAAAAATTTATTAAACAAATATCCTTTAGTTTTAAATGAATATTTACAGTTAAAAAAATATGTTAATTCTTATGTTTTAATAGATGTATTATCTAAAGAAATGTCGGAAGATGATATTTTTGTTCCCGGAAGTTCAGGCAGTTGCAGTGAAGTTTCTTGCCAGTCTTTCAAAGTAAAAAAAGGACAATTTGTTTTAAATAATCAAGGTTTAGGCTCAATGGGATTTGGTTTACCGGCAAGTATAGGTGCTTGTATAGCAAGTGGGAAAAAAAGAACAATTTGCATAAATGGTGATGGGGGCTTCTTTTTAAATATTCAAGAACTGGAAGTTGTAAAAAGATTAAAATTACCGATAAAATATTTTATTTTAAATAATGACGGTTATGGTTCAATAAGAAATATGCAAAATAATCATTTTAACGGACATTATGTTGGAAGCGGAAGATCGAGCGGGGTAACATTGCCGGATATACAAGAAATATCAAAATCTTATGGTATAGAAGCTGTTAGAATTGAAACCCAGGAAAAACTCAGTGATAATATAAGAAAAATTTTGGATTTTAAAGGTCCATATATTTGTGAAGTTATGATAGATCCAAAACAAATAATACAACCGAGAGTATCTTCTAAAAAACTTGAAGACGGTTCTATGATGTCTATGCCGATAGAAAATATGTATCCTTTTTTGCCGGAAGAAGAATTAAAAGAGAATATTATAAATAATGGATAAAAAAACTATATTAATTACAGGGGTTAATGGTTTTATAGGTAAAAATTTAAAAAATTTTTTATATGTAAACTATAATTTGTTAACACCGTCAAGTAAAGATTTAAATTTGTTAGATCATTTATTAGTTAAAAATTATTTTAAGAAAAATAAAATAGATTTTATTATACATTGTGCAAACAGAGGCGGTTTACGGGGAATTATTGATTCTCAAAGTATTGTAACGGATAATATAAAAATGTTTGACAATTTATGTGAAAATATAACAAATCAAAGAATGATATTTTTTGGTTCAGGTGCACAATATGATAAAAATAGAAGTTTGAAGAAAATAAAAGAAAGTGATTTTGGCAAAAATGTTCCTGAAGATTATTATGGTTATTCAAAATATTTGATAACAAAAAAAATTTTAGAAATGAATAATGTTTTAAATTTAACAATTTTTGGCTGTTATGGTGAATATGAATTATCAACCAGATTCCCAAGTTATGCAATAAATCAAAATTTAAAAAAAGAAGATATTATTATAAATCAAAATGTAATTTTTGATTATTTGTATATTAATGATTTGTGTAAGATTGTAGACTTTTTTATTAACAAT
>JAFXOB010000111.1 GCA_017529005.1 Elusimicrobiota bacterium | reverse complement strand
TTTTACTTTTATCAAGTTTAACAAAATCTTGTGCCGAAATTTCTTTTACCATTTAAAAATTGCTCCGCAATTTTTAGTTTATGGGTTATTGGGTTATGAGGTTATTAGTTATTTTGTAATTGCTCTTTATCGTTCTCAACTTATAACCCTATAACCTTATAACCTATTCTGTTGTTATTGTTCCACCGCCTAACACAATATCACCATCATACAAAACCGCTGCTTGTCCGGGAGTTATTGCTTTTTGCGGTTCGTCAAAAACAATTCTTACTTTATTATCATCTAAAACTTTTATATCTGCTTTATGTTCTTTTTGTTTATATCTTATTTTCACGGAACAACTAAAATTTTCCGCTATAGGTTTACCTAATATCCAATTAAAGTCCGTTACAATAAACTCTTTTTTATATAAATCTTCTTGGTCACCTAACATTACCGTATTATCCTTTGCAGAAATATTACAAACATAAACATGTTTTTGAAAACAACCCAACCCTCTTCTTTGCCCTATGGTATAATAAACTATTCCTTTATGTTTACCTATAACTTTACCGCTTTTATCAACAAATTTTCCTTCTTTTATTTCGTTTTCGGAAAATCTTTCTATTGCTTCAACATAGTTTCCGTTAGGGACAAAACATATATCCTGGCTATCGGGCTTATCGGCGTTAATAAAACCGTTTTCTTTTGCAATATCTCTTATTTCCGTTTTATGTAAAATTCCTAAAGGAAACAAAGTGTGTGCAAGTTGTTCTTGCGTTAAATTGTATAAAACATAACTTTGATCTTTAGTATCATCTACAGCTTTTTTTAAATAATATTTATCATCAACTTTTTCAATTCTTGCATAATGTCCTGTAACTATATAGTTACATTCCAAATTTTGTGCCGTATTATAAAGTTTTTCAAACTTCATATATTTATTACAATCTATACAAGGATTCGGTGTTTTTCCGTTTTCATAACTTTGAACAAACTTGTCTATAACTTTATTTTTAAAATCATCGGAAAAATTTAAAACATAATATTTCATGTTCAGCTTATAAGCAACCGATCTTGCATCCTGTACATCGTTCAAAGAACAACATGTTCTGCTTTTTATACCTATATCATCATTGTTGTAAAGTTTCATTGTACAACCGATACATTCATACCCTTGTTGTTTCAACAAGAAAGCGGCAACACTTGAATCTACCCCGCCGCTCATAGCAATTAAAGCTCTTTTTTCCATACTTAAATTACCTGCTTAATTTGCTTAATTGCTTTCTTCAATGTTTGTTGCGGGCAAGCAAGGTTTAATCTCATATACCCTTCACCGCCGATACCGAAAGTGGAACCCTTATGTAACCAAACATCTGCTTTTTTCAAAAATAATTTTTCTATATCACCGCAACTTAAATTTAATTGTTTGCAATTAAGCCATGCCAAATATGTTCCTTCCATATCTTGAACGGAAACTTTTGTTCCTGAAAACTCCTTTACCAAAATATCTCTGTTTTGTTGCAAATATTTTAATAGTTCGTTAAACCAAGTTTCCCCGTCTCTGTAAACTGCTTTTACCGCTTCTATTGCAGGCTTTGTCAATACATGAAAACCTGTAGCATTAACGGACTTTATAACTTTTTCTCTTATCTTTTTGTTTTGTATTACAAGATGTGCCGCTTGCAACCCTGCAAGATTAAAAGTTTTTGTAGGTGCTATTGCCGTTATTGTATTTTCTGCAATCTTTTTAGAAAGAGTGCAAACAGGATAATGTTTATAATTTTCGTAAACAAAATCGGAATGAATTTCGTCAGAAACTATAATTACATTATGTTTAATACATATTTTTGCTATAGACAAAAGTTCTTGTTTTGTCCAAACTCTGCTTACAGGATTATGCGGTGAGCATAATATATACATTTTAACTTTATTCTGTTTTATTTTAATTTCAAAATCTTTAAAATCTATTTCATATTTTTTACCATTAAAAACAAGCGGACTAACTACAAGTTTTCTATCGTTATCTTTAACAATATCCATAAAAGGATAATACACAGGTTGTGAAACAAGAATACTATCCCCCACTTTTGTTAATGCCCTTATTGTGGCAGATATACCAAACATTACACTCGGTATGGATAAGATTTCTTCTTTTTTTATGTTCCAACTCATTCTGCTTTTATACCAATTTTGTAATAAAGAAAGATATTCGTCATCAATGTATGTGTAACCGTAAATATTGTGTTTAGCAACTTTTTGTAATGCCTGTTCAACTGCAACAGGACTTTTAAAGTCCATATCTGCTACCCACATAGGAATAACATCTTTTATGTTAGGCACTTTCGGTATAAAATCATATTTTACCGAACCGGTATTTTTTCTGTTATGAATAATATTAAAATTTATTGTTTCTTTCATTTTGTCTTACTTTTAAAATTCATTATAAAACCAACCCGCAAGGTAGGTTGGTAAATATATTATAAAAAAAGATTATTATTGTCAATATAAATTTTTGTGAAATGTTTTGATAAAATTAAAAGAAAGGGACTGACAACTAAACAACTTTATAGAATAGCTTAAAAAAGTTTTTTGCCAATTCTTAAAAGAAAATTATTAATAAGAAAAGTTCTAGTCTTCTTTTTCAATAAACCATTTAAAAAATCTTTTAAAAAACATTATTGCAGACAGAATTAATAACAAAGTTGAAATATAATGAATAATAGCAATTGTACTATTGCTTATTTCCATAAATTGGTCATAAAAGCATAATGACATAACAGAAAAATTTACAAAAGCAAACCAAAACCAAAACTCCATTTTCTTTTTGAGATTTTTTAACTCTTCTTTTGACATTGCCGGTTCCATTTTTCCCCCTAAAACAAGGTCTTGCTTGATATATGCTAATGGAAACATCATTATTAGCTTATAATATTATATGAATTTTAAACAGCATTGCCAACCCATTGTATATGTATGTAGCCAATACACAAATTTGCAAAAAAAAAAATAATAATATAGAATTAGCATGAGGTATATTAAATGAAAACACAAAAAAAAGGTTTTACACTTGTTGAATTAGTTATTGTAATAGTAATAGTTGGTATTCTTACTATAGTTTCTGTTCCTATGTACCAACTTCATGTTGAAAAAGCAATCGTATCCGAAGCTTTTGCAAATTTAAGAGTTATTGCGGATGCAAATACTCATTACTATTTGGAAAATGGAACTTGGTGTACAGATATAAGAGAATTGCCTATATCAATAGAAGGTGAGGTATATAAAAAAGATAATCGTTGGAGAATTGAAACTAAAAATTTTGTTTATGCAGCCTGCACCGGATCGGAAGCCGGTAGTACTGTAGATACAATAGCAACAGCAAACAGAACACCTTATAAGACAAGATATTATCTTAGCATTAAAACAATTACCGGCAGGGATGGTAATAATGGTGGCAATCCCTATTTAGGAAATTATGGAATTTACGGTGGAACAAATGGTAACAAATATGATTTTGATAAAAAAATAGTTGAATATTATCATTCCAAATTTCCAAGAGTAGGCGGAGAATATACAAAACCATAATTAAGTTTAATAATTTTGTTTAATGTAATTTCCTAATATTCTAGGTATTTACATTCCTTTAAATATAACCTTATTTTTCAGTAAATTTCATAATGCTTTAAATTCTATTCTCTGTTTTAATAAAATATATTTTTTTATTTATCAAACTTTTAAATATGAAAATATTTTTATAATAAAATTTGTTATTTATAAAGTTGAAATTAAAGTAAAAATAAATTAAAATTAATGTGGAATTATAAAAATGAAAAAACAAATAAAAGGTTTTACACTTGTTGAGTTAATTATTGTAATAGTAATCGTTGCTATACTTTCTATAGTTTCGGTTCCTATTTACCAAGGTTATACCGAAAGAGCAAGATTTACGGAAGCTATTAGTGTTTTAAGAGCTATTGCCGATGCTAACACATTATATTTTCTTGAAAACGGAACTTGGTGCACGGATATAAGAGAATTACCTGTACAATTAGAAGGAGAACTAATTAAAATAGATAATTATTGGAGAATTCAACATAACAATTTTATTTATTCCTGTGTTGGAGACTCTAATTATGATACAATCGCAACAGTAAATAGAGCACCTTATCATGAAAGATATTGGATTAGTCTTAGAGCTGTTACAGGCAGGTATGGAGATCAACCTAAATTGGGAGATTACGGACTTGACGGAGATGTTTACAGTAGTTCACAACATAAAACATTTGATAAAAACGTAGTTGATTACTATAAGAAAAAATTTCCAAGAAGATCATAATTAAAAAATAAAAAGAAGAGTTTAAAATTTTTTATAATTTTAAACTCTTCTTTTTTTATTAAACTATTATTAAATTTCTCTGTTTAATGCTTTTGCCAAAACTTTTAGTTCAGACACAAGCTTTTTATATTGGTCCGGTAATAAACTTTGTGCACCATCTGACAATGCTTCTTCAGGTCTTGGATGTATTTCCAAGGCAATTGCGTCCGCTCCTGCTGCCAAACATGCTTTTGCCATTGTTGGTACATGTTCTCTTATTCCTATACCATGTGATGGATCTAAAACTATCGGTAAATGTGTGAGTTTTTTTACTACAGGTATAGCATTTAAATCCAACGTAAATCTTGTTGCTGTTTCAAATGTTCTTATACCTCTTTCGCACAACATTACATTGCTGTTTCCTTCGGACAATATATATTCTGCTGAAAGTAACCATTCTTTTATTGTTGTTGCCATACCTCTTTTCAACAATACAGGTTTTTTCTGTTTACCGCATGCTTTTAACAAATCGTAATTTTGAACATTTCTTGCACCAACCTGAACTATATCACAATATTTACTTACCAGTTTTACTTGATCTACAGACATTGCTTCACTTATTGTAGGAATTTTATATTTGGCACCTATTTCTTGTAAATATTTTAAGCCCTTTTCCCCTAATCCTTGGAAGGTATATGGCGAAGATCTCGGTTTATATGCACCACCTCTAAGTATTGTTCCACCACCATCTTTTACAATCTTTGCTATTTCTTCCAATACAGCTTTACTTTCTATTGCACATGGTCCTGCTATAACGGGAATTTTTGTCCCACCTATTTCTACACCGTAAGGAAGTTTTATTATTATCTTCTTGCTTAAAATCTCTTGACGCTAACTTGTACGGTTTTTCTATTTCACTTATATGATCAACTTCTTCCATTGATTTGAAAAGTTCACTATACTTTTCTGCAAATTCACCAACCATACCGATAATAGTCATATTTTTACCTTTCACTATGTGTGGTATATAACCTAATTCTTTTACCTTACTCACGACCTTTTTTTCTTCTTGTTTTGTTAAATTTTTTTTCAATGTAATAATCATTTTTTTCCTTTTTTATATTTTTTTATTTTAATTACTTATTGCTGTTTTCATACTCTTAACATAATCATAAATGTAATCATCTGCTTTGATTCCATGCTCTTTTATGATTTTTATTATTGCACTGCCTACAATTACACCGTCTGCAATTTTTGACATTTGCTTTGCTTGTTCGGGACTATGTATTCCAAACCCTATTGCAGCGGGAACATTTGTTGTACTTTTTACGGAAGCTAAAATAGATTTTAAATCCGTTTTTATTTCGGTTCTTACACCTGTAACTCCCATAGATGAAAC
>JAFXOB010000110.1 GCA_017529005.1 Elusimicrobiota bacterium | reverse complement strand
AAGGGCCTGTAGCTCAGTTGGTTAGAGCACTCGACTCATAATCGAATGGTCGTAGGTTCAAGTCCTACCAGGCCCAATTACAAAGTTCTTTTAGAAATAGAATAAGTAAAGGAAGTTCCGTAAGTATTTAAATTACAATTCGGACACTGCCCGGCAACGGTAATCAAAAGAAATTTTGTAGTCCGGTCTATTACTTATTTATTAGTTCAAACTGTTTCTTTTCTATGGGAAAGGAAATTGTTTTTTGTAGTTTAATTTAACCGTTTTCTTTTATTAGAAATCGGTTTTTTTTATTTTATAGTAAAATAATAAAAATCGCTTAACGATTTTTACATGTTTAGATTTGTAAGTTTGAGTTGAAACAAAGTGTTTTCAAAATGAAGTGTACTAAAAATATAGCGTAGCGAATGGGTACATGATTTTTGAAAACATAAAGTTGTAAACCAAAATTACAAATCGTTATAGAGAAGTAGAGGAAATATGATTATAGTAATAACCGGTAACGGAAAAGGAAAAACAACATCTTCAATAGGTCAAATAGTTAGAGCATTAGGCCATAACCAAAAAGTTTGTTTAGTTCAGCTTTTTAAAGGAGAAGATTTTTACGGAGAACAAAAAATTTTAACTAAACTTGAAGGTCTTGATTTTTTTTCTTTTGCTAAAAAGCATCCTTTTTGTTTTAAAGATATAACAAAAGAACAAGCATCTAAAGAGTGCAAACAGGCAATAGATAAATTAAAAGAAATCATAAATAATAATAAATATAATTTAATAGTTTTGGAAGAGTTTAATATTGCAATAAGAGACAATTTTATAGAAGAAGATTTATTGATAGATATTATAAAGCAATTGAACGAAAAATCTAATGTTGTTATAACCGGAAGAGGCGCAAGTCAAAAACTTATAGAACTTGCCGATTTGGTTAGTGAAGTAAAAGAAATAAAACATCATTACAATAAAGGAGTTCCTGCACAAGAAGGAATAGAATACTAATACAGTTAGTAACTAGAAATGAAAAATATTTTTAAAATTTTATTACTTTTAATATTTCTGTTGTCATCAAATCTTTTTGCAGAATATAAGAGAATAATTTCGTTAGCACCTTCTGCAACTGAAAGTTTGTATGAATTAGGCCTTTATGACAATGTAATAGCAAATACCGTATATTGTTCGGATGGAATTGTAAAAAAAGAAAAAATCGGAACAGTAACTGAACCTAATATAGAAAAAATTATTTCATTAAATCCGGATTTAATTGTTGCTACAAAAGAAGGTAACTATAAAACTGTTATAGATAAATTAATTAGATTAAAATTAACAGTATATATTATGGAACCTTATTCAAGTTTTGAAGATGTTTGTAATAATTTTCAACGATTAGCGGATTATACGGAAAAATCCGATACTGCAAAAAAAATAATAGAGAATGTAAAAAAAGAAATTTCACAATTAAGTGAAGAAACAAAAAAAACAGATAAAGAAAAAATATTTTGGGAAGTGGGAGCAAATCCGATATTTACTGTAGGCAATCAAAGTTTTGTTAATGAATATAACAAATATATAAATGGAATAAATGTTTTTGAAAATATAGATATGAGATATCCGAATGTAAGTGTTGAATCGGTTATAGAAAAAAATCCCGATATAATATTGCTTGTGAATATGGGAGATGTAAGTGATCAAGAAATTTTAAAATGGAATAAATATAAAAATATAACTGCAATTAAAAACAATAAAATTTATTTGTTGGAAGCAGATGATATTTTTACACCTACTCCTAAAAAGTTTTTAAACGGTATAAAGGTTTTACAACAAAAAATAAAAAATAAAAAATTGGAAAAATAAAAGATTGAAAGTAAATATGAAAAATATTTTTAAATTTATTTTATTATTAATGCTATTAGGTATAACATTTGTTATTGCGATGATATCCGGTATAAGTGATATTTCAGTTATTGAAATGTTGAAGTCTTTGTTTTCAACCGGTGACGGTAACACTTACACGATAATAAATCAAATAAGGTTCCCGAGAGTAGTTCTTGCAATAGTTGCAGGTGCCGGTCTTGCTTGCAGCGGCTGTGTTTTTCAAGGAGTACTTAGAAATCCGTTAGCAGATCCTTTTACGTTAGGAATTTCAGGTGGTGCAGCATTTGGTGCATCTATCGGTTTTGCTTTCGGTATAACAAAACTTTCCTGGATATTTTTACCGCTATTGGGTTTTTTAGGTGCAATATTATCCGTTTGTTTAGTGTATATACTAAACATGAAAAAAGAGTTTGATTCCAACAGTATGATACTTTCCGGTGTTGTTGCAAGTTACATTTTTTCTTCTGCAGTAATGTTAGTGTTTTCAATATCCTCATCAGATCAACTATATTCCGCATTTATGTGGCTTATGGGAAATCTTGCTTTTTTTGATGAACGACTTTTACCTATGGTAATAATTTTAGTGATGCTCGGCGTTATAATTTTGTGTTGTTTAGGCAATGTTATAAATATAATAAGTTTAGGTAACGAAAAATCAAATTCGTTAGGTATAAATACATCAAGAGCAGTAAAATATATTTTTTTATTAAGTTCTTTAATTACTGCTTGTATAGTAAGTTGTTGTGGCGTTATAGGTTTTGTAGGTCTTATGATACCTCATATCACAAGAAAATTTGTTGGTAATAATAACAAAGTATTAATGCCGTTTTCTGCTGTTGTCGGTGCAATCTTTTTGTTGATATGCGATACTGTAAGCAGAACTGTAATTGCACCGGTAGAAATTCCAATAGGTGTAATAACGAGTATAATAGGTGGCTTGTTTTTCGTTTTTTTATTATTAAAAAAGTCAGGTAAAATATCTATATGATGGAAATAAAAAAGATTTCATTATCTTATGATAAAAGAACAGTACTGGAAAATATATCTTTAAATTTCAAAGATAAATCTTTTATAGGTATTATCGGTAAAAATGGAACAGGTAAAAGCACGTTGTTAAAAGCAATAACGGGACTTTTAAAACCTGTAAAAGGAAATATTTTTATTGACAATGAAGATGTTTATAAGATGAAAAAAAATATATTGGCAAAAAAGATTTCTTTTATGCCGCAAACCATGCAATTTGATTTTTCTTTTAATGTAAAAGATTTTATTATGTTTGGAAGATATCCATATATAAATATGTTTAATTTAGCATCAAAAGATGATTTTAAAACAGTTGAAGATATTATGAATTTTACACAAACAACAGAGTTTGCTACAAGAAATATAAACGAGCTTTCAGGTGGTGAAAAACAAAAAGTTTTGTTGGCACAAACATTAGTTCAACAAACTGATATTGTTGCACTTGACGAGCCGACATCCCATCTTGATATAGGTAGTCAGGCAACAATTTTTAAATTATTAAAAATGTTAAATGAAAAATATAATAAAACAATTATTACTACTGTTCATGATTTGAATTTGGCAGGAGAGTTTTGTTCGGATATTGTTTTACTTGATGATAAAAAAGTGTTGAATTTTGGTAGTGCAGAAAAAGTTTTAAATTATAAAGATATACAAAAAGTTTATGATGTAAATGTTGTTGTTCATGCTAATCCGGTATCTAAGAAACCTATTGTTATACCGGTTTATAATTAAGTTATTTGAATTTATATTATAAAAAACATAAAATACAATAATTATAAATTATACATTATAGTTAAACGGTGTACGGGAAAGCTGTGAGAATCAGCTACAGTCCGGCTACTGTATTGAGTGGTAGTATTAAATATTTTCACTGATTATCAAACAAATCGGGAAGGAAATATTTGCAGTAAAAACTCTAAGTCAGGAGACCGACCGTTAATCTAAAAAAGAATAAAACCCCGAGGAGGTTATTATGAAAAAATCATTTATTATTGACGTGTAAAAATTGCTTTGCAATTTTTGATGTATGTGGAACCAAATTGCATATACAATTTGGTTTGCTTATGGCTTAAAGCTAAAAGTTTATAATTTAATGTAAAAATTTGTGAAACAAATTTTTCTAATAAATAATGAAAATTCACCTTAAACTATAAGCCATAAACTATAAACCATAAGCTAAAAAACGAAGTATTTTTTAAAGGAGAAAATAAAAGAAAATGAGAAAATTTATAAGTTTATTGGCAGTATTAAGTTTAGCGGTATCTGCATTTACTCAAACAGTAATTGCGGCAGATTATGATGAAGAAGAAAACGAAGGAGAGGTATTTTTATCTTTAACAAAAACAGCAGAACCGTTAAGTGATTTAACTACAAATTTAACGGTTATTACAGAAGAAGAAATTAAAGAAAAAAGTGCAGAAACATTAGGAGATATAATTGAAGGAGAACTTGGTATAGCTTATAAAAACAATGGACCTTTAGGTCAAACACAATCTGTTTTTATGAGAGGTGCAACATCTTCTCAAACATTAGTATTGGTTGATGGAAGAAATGTTAATGATGCATCTTTGGGAGGAGCAGATTTTACGGCAATTCCTGCAAGTATGATAGAAAGAGTTGAAATTATAAGAGGTTCCGGTGCTGCTCTTTACGGAACAGGAGCTTTCGGTGGTGTTATCAATGTTATAACAAAAAAAGCTACACCTTTAACACCTAATGTTAATCCTTATTTTTCTTACGGAACATTTAATACAATAAATGCAGGTATAACAGGTGCTTATGCAAACGATGTTGTATCTATATTGATAGCTCCTTCTATGTTGTCTTCGGATGGATATAGAAAAAATTCATTTTATGATTCAAAAAATATTTTCGGTAAAATCGGTGTAAATATAACTGAAAATTCAGAAATAGTTTTATCCGGTCAGGCATATAATGCTGATATTGGAAATCCGGGTTCTTTATCTTCTCCATCAAATACAGCAAAACAATTTGAAGATAATAATTATTTAAAATTGGATTACAATACCAAAATAGAAGATTTCGACATTCAAGTTTCAGGATATAATGCTAACTATACAAGAAAAGCCGGAGATATGGGTGCAATTAGCTATGATTATATTACAGGAGATCCATATCCTAATCCATATTTTTCTAAATATAATACAGTAAATACCGGAGTTAAAGGTAATGTTACTTATAAAGAAATGTTGACTTTAGGTTTGGAATGGGATAAAACCGAGTTTAAACAAAAAGATTTGTTGACAGATGTAGAAACAATGAATAGAAATAGAGAAAATTCAGCTGCATATTTACAAGCTTTTTTAACCTTTGGAGATTTAACTTTAATACCTGTTGTTAGAGGTGATTTGAATACCGATTACGAAGATGTTTTTACACCTGCACTTTCTGCCGTTTACAAATTAACGGATGAAATAAAACTTTCAGGTAATGTAAGTAAAGTTTTTAGAGCACCATCTTTTAATGATTTATATTATCCTACGGATAGTTGGGGAATGAGTGGAAATCCTAATTTGAAACCTGAAAAAGGTTGGTCTTATGATTTAGGTATAGAATATTCTGTAAACAAATTTACAGCAATGGTAACAGGTTTTTATATTGATTCACAAGATTTAATCGTTTGGGGAATGTCACCTGATAATATAGGAAAAGCAAAACAATATGGTTATGAAGTAGGTGCAAAATATGATATGTGTAAAGAAATAAGTCATAAAATAAATTATACTTATACAAGAGCAGAAGATACTGAAGCTCACCAAGATATTGCTTATATACCTATGCATAACTTAAATTATGCAATAGTTGTTAAACCTATAAAAGAATTAAAAATATCTGCAGATGTTTCTTATGTAACAACAACTAAAGCAAGTGCTTATGATGCTGTTGATTATTTAGATGATTATTGTATAGTTAATGCAAGAGTAGATTATCAAATAATGAAATATGTTTCATTATGGGTTAAAGGAAATAACTTAACAAATAACGATGATTATCAATTAAGTTATGGTTACCCAATGCCTGGTATTACAGGAACAGCAGGTATTGATGTAAGATTTTAATTTAATAAAATCTTTTATATTAAAGCAGGAAGAAAAAAATATTCTTCCTGCTTTTTTTTGTTGTCAATATAGTTAATTTTTTAGTAAAATATATAAGATTATAAATAAACTAATTTTATACAGATAGAGGATTAAGATGAAAAGAAGTTGTTATTGCGGTAAAGTAGATGAAAGTTTTATCGGTAAAGAAATTGTTGTAAGCGGTTGGGTACATTCAAGAAGAGATCACGGCGGAGTTATTTTTATTGATTTAAGAGATAGAGAAGGTCTTGTTCAAATAGTTTTTCAACCTGAGAAAAAAGAAATATTTGCTCAAGCGGAACATTTAAGAAGTGAATATGTTTTGTCTGTAAAAGGTTTGGTTAGAAACAGACCTGAAGGAACGGTTAATCCTAACATGTTTACAGGTAAAGTTGAAATAGTTGTAAATGAACTTGAAATAATAAATACAAGTCCGGTATTACCATTAGAAGTTGATGACTATAAAGAAACATCAGAAGAAATAAGATTAAAATACAGATACCTTGATTTAAGAAGACCGTCATTCCAAAAGAATTTTATTTTAAGACATAAAATTTCTCAAACAATAAGAGAATATCTTAACAAAGAAGGTTTCTTGGAAATAGAAACTCCTTTCTTAACAAAATCTACTCCTGAAGGAGCAAGAGACTTTTTAGTTCCAGCAAGACTTGCACACGGTTGCTTTTATGCATTGCCACAGTCACCGCAGATATTTAAACAAATATTGATGGTTGCAGGTTTTGATAAATATTATCAAATAGCAAGATGTTTCAGGGATGAAGATTTAAGAGCAGACAGACAACTTGAATTTACTCAGGTTGATATGGAAATGTCTTTTATTGATGAACAAGATATTATGACGATAGTTGAGCAAATGCTTGCTAAAATATTTAAAGATGTTTTAGGTAAAGAAATACAAACTCCGTTTTTAAGAATGCCTTACGATGAGGCAATGTTAAGATTCGGCTCGGATAAGCCGGATACAAGATTTGCAATGGAAATAAAAGATTTTACAAAAGAGCTTGCAAACTGCGGTTTCGGAGTATTCAAAAATGTTATAGCTAAAGGAAATGTTGTCAGAGGTCTTTGTATAACAGGCGGTGCAAAATTTTCAAGATCTGAAATTGACGGACTTACAAAGTTTGTAGGTGAGTTCGGTGCAAAAGGCCTTGCTTGGATGAAAATAACCGCCAACGGTGCAGAGTCAAATATAGTTAAGTTTTTCACAAAAGAAGAAATAGATACGATAATAAATAAACTTGAAGCTAAAGACGGAGATTTGGTGGTTTTCTTGGCAGACGAAGTTGATATCGTTGCTCAAGGCCTTGGTGCATTAAGACTTAAAATGGGTAAACAATTGGGCCTTATAGATAAAAACAAATTTAATTTCTTATGGGTAGTAGATTTTCCGTTATTTGCATGGGACAAAGAAGAAAGAAGGTGGGTTGCAAACCATCATCCGTTTACGGCAGTTAAAGATGAAGATGTAGATAAATTAACTCAAGAAAAAGCAGGTCAGGCTAAAGCAAGAGCTTACGATGTTATTTTAAACGGAGTTGAGCTTGGCGGCGGTTCAATAAGAATACATAAATCCGATATGCAGTCGAAAGTATTTAATCTTTTAAATATTACCGAAGAATCCGCAAAAGAAAAATTCGGGTTCTTACTTGATGCATTAACTTACGGAGCACCTCCTCACGGCGGACTTGCAATCGGTTTTGACAGATTATGTGCATTGTTGATAGGGGAAGAATCTATAAGAGAAGTTATAGCTTTTCCTAAAACACAAAAAGCAATATGCCCGTTATCTAATGCTCCGGCGGAAGTAGCGGAAAAACAATTAAGAGAGTTGGGAATAAAAATAAACCAAAAAAAACAGGTTAACACAGAAGAAAAATAGTGAAAACTTTAAAAAATTGGTTAAAATCAAAAATTAAAAAATTCCTTTTGTTTTTAATAAAACAGTTGGAAGAAGATGTTCCTGCTGTCCCAAGAATAAGATTATCCGGCGATAATGTATTTAGACGAGAAATAAAACTTTCTGTTCCGTTGACAATTGTTGTTTTGTTTGTGTGTGTTTATATAATGTTAACCATGCAAATAGCAACAAGTTATATGCAAATGGCGGGAATATTCGTTTTACTTTTTTCTCTTTTTTCATTGGTTATATTTTATTTTAAATATGAAGGGAAAAAAATAAATTTAGACAGTATAAAAGTTTGTATAATCGCATTTATTACAATTATTTCTTTATTGTTTTTTCAAATATATACAAGTCAATTATCACAAATTTCATTTCCGTTGGCTGCATTTACCGTTTTAATGGCACTACTCGTATCCGTTAGAGTAAGTGTTGTTTATACATTGGTAATGACTATATTTTTTATTTTTATAAATAGTTTTTCTATAGTTGTTCCTTTAATTCATGTTGCAGGAGGGTTGGTTTCTGTAATAAATATAAGAAAAATAAGAAGCAGAACAGGTTTTACAAGAGTTGGTATAAATATATTTTTTGCGATGCTTGTTCCTTTAGCGGTTTTTTATCTTTTTAATTTGATTTCTTTAGTTGAATTTGAAGAGAATATTGCTCAGATTGCTATAAATGCTTCTTTTTCCGTTCTTATAATATTAGCATTACTTCCATTATTTGAATCTTTATTTTCAAGAACTACAAATATTAAACTTGTAGAACTTTCAGATTTTAACAGCCCTTTATTAAAAAGACTTATGGAAGAAGCTCCGGGAACTTATCATCATAGTTTAATGACGGCATCTATTGCAGGAAATGCTGCTGAAGCTATAGGTGAAAATGCTTTACTTGCAAGAGTTTGTGCTTATTATCATGATATAGGCAAACTAAAAAATCCTGAATATTTTATAGAAAATCAAAACAGAGGAAAAAATCCTCACGATGATATTTCTCCTTCGATGTCGGGCTTGGTATTAATTTCACATGTAAAAGACGGAGAAGTTTTAGCTAAACAATACAATATAGATAAAGTCATAATTGATGCAATAAAACAACATCACGGAACATCATTGATACAATACTTTTATTATAAGGCATTGGAAAAAGACAGTAATGTTAATGAACAAGATTTCAGGTATCCGGGTCAAAAACCTACCACAAAAATTGCAGCTATACTTATGATAGCGGATTCCGTGGAAGCTATATCAAGAACTTTAAAAGAAACTTCTGCCGGCAAATTAAAAGAAACTGTAGAAAAAGTTATAAATAATAAATTTGCCGACGGACAATTTTCGGATTGTCCAATAACATTAAAAGATTTATTTGAAATATCTGAAAGTATTACAAACAGTTTATGTTCGATATATCATGCAAGAATAGAATATAAAACCGGTGGTAATAGAAATTAGATCTTGATTGTTAGATATATATGGTAATGTATAATAATTAAAGTTTGAAAAAAGGAAATGAATGAAAACAAAAGAATTAATATTTACCGGATTTGATAAAAAAATAATTCCGTTAATGAAAAAGACGGCAGAGTTTGCTTTAAAATATGAAAAAATAAAGCAATACAATATTAGTTTTACTCTTATAAGTGACATTGATATAAAAAAAATGAACAGAAAATATAGAAAAGTAAACAGAATAACAGATGTTATTTCTTTTCTTGTAGATAAAAATCTTTTCATGGGTGATATCTATATATCAGACACAAGACCTAAAAGAAATGCAAAAAAATACGGATTTACTTATGAACAAGAGTTGTGCTATCTTGTAATACATTCAATTTTACATTTGGAAGGATATACGGATTATACTCCCGAAAATAAAAAGAAAATGTTTTCTAAACAGGATAAAATATTTAAATGTATATTTTCTTAGGACTTATATTTTTAATATTTTGTTTAATGCTTTCCGCATTTTGGTCAGCATCGGAAATAGCGTTGAATAGCCTGTCCAGATACAGAGTAAAAAAACTTATCGTATTAAAAAAATCAATTGCAGAACCGTTGTTAAGATGGTTAAACAGTCCGTACTATTTATTAACTGTTATATTAACGGGTAATGTAGTATCGGATATGATGGTGAGTTTTTTGTTTAGTTCGTTAGCTGTTACTATTTTTTATATGGTAAACAGAAATGTGTTGGATGTTATTACCTGGGTGGTAGCAACTTTTACAGTTTTAATTATAGGTGAAATTACACCTAAAATTTACAGCAGAGCAAACTCTCAAAAAGTAGCATTACTTACAGTTCCTTTACTTTCCCAAATAGAGCATGTAACAAAACCGTTTTTGTATCCTATAATGAAAATATTGGATTTGATTTTTAATAAAAACGATGATAAAGATGAATATCCTGTTCTTACAAAACAAGAAGTGGAAACATTAATTACCGAAGCGGATAAACAAGGTATTTTTGATAAAAACATTAGTGATATGTTGGAAAGATCAGTTGATTTCACAGAAACAATTGCGGTAAAAATAATGACTCCTTTTAGAGATATAGAATCGGTAAATATTGATGATGATAACGAAAAGTTTATAGATATGATAGTTGAAACAGCAAGAAGCAGGGTTCCTGTATATAAAGGAACAAAAGAAAACATTATAGGATATGTTCATATAAATGACATTTTATGGTTATGGAAAGAAAATAAAGAAAATCTTATAAAAAAATCTATTAAACCGCCGTATTTTATCAGTCCAAATAAAAAAATCAGTGAATTATTAAAAGAGTTACAGGGAGGTACTACACATATAGCCTTTGTGAAAAACAGTAAAGATAGAATTATCGGTATGATAACATTGGAAGATATAGTAGAAGAGATAGTCGGTGAAATACTTGATGAGTATGATGAAGTATAAATAAAATGGTACAAATTGTTATAAAATTTATTATCTTTTTAATTTTTATGTTTTTGGCAGCTTTTTTTTCTGCTGCAGAAACGGCTATAACCAGTCTTACAAATTCTAATGTTAGAAGAATAAAAGAAAAATATAATAAGTTATATAAATATATTTCTTATTGGGAACAAAATCCCGATGATGTAATTACAACCATGATAGTATGGATGAATTTATCCGTTGTTGCTATCGGAGTTTCAACAACTTCGATGGGGATTGATATTATGGAAATGTATAACTTTGATAATCTTGATAAAGCTATATGGATGAGTGTTATTCCTATAATATCAATAGTTATTACATTGATATTTACAAACCTTATACCAAAAACATTTGGAAGATATAAAGCAGATAAAGTTGCAATAAATGTTTTACCGATAGTTATAAAGTTTACCAATGTAACAAAATATTTAAATAAAATACTTGTTTCAATATCAAACAGTATTCTTGATGCTTTTGGAAGAAAAACACAGGAACCTAAACTTATGCAACCTGATGAAGTTGAATTTTTGTTGTCTAATGAAAAAGTTTCTCCGTTATCAAAAACTTCAAGAAGTATTATTAATAGAATTATAGAATTTAGAAAAACTAAAATAACACAAGTTATGATTCCAAAATCGGATATTTTGGCGGTAAATATAGAACAACCCAGAGAAAAACTTATGCAGGAAATTATTGATACACAGTTTTCAAGAATTCCCGTATATAGAGATTCCATAGACAATATTATAGGGATAGTAACAGCAAAAGATATTGCTATGGCTTGGCGAAACGGAGAAGTGTTGGCAATAGAAGATTTAATCAGACCTGTATATTATGTTCCTGAAACGGCATATATAAAACAGATTTTATTGGAATTTAAAAAAGGCAAAGACCATATGGCAATAATTGTTGATGAATTTGGTT
>JAFXOB010000109.1 GCA_017529005.1 Elusimicrobiota bacterium | reverse complement strand
TAATATCTTTTATATTGAGCATTTGTTATCCCATCAAAGACGGAATATTACTTTCCTTAAAATCTTTTTTTCTTGAAACACCAAATATAGGATATTATAATTATGAAAAAAAATACGATAAATTTACGGTTATAGATGATAATGAACATTTTTTGTTTGTAAATAATATCAATTCTTTTATTAAAAATATAAAAATCAATTTTAATAAGCCGTTAGATAAAAATGTTCCTTTGAAATTATTTGTTTATGATAGAGATATTAATAAAACTTTATTGATAGTTGATATTAAGGACGATGATTCTTTTTCTTTTAATATAAAAATAGATAGGAATGTAAAAAACATTATTATGGTAGTAGGAGAAAAAAAAGGAGATTCTTTTTCTTTTGATTCTATTTGTTGCGATAATATTTCTTTTTCTTTGAAAGATATTCAAGATTATGATTTTTTTTCTTTAATAAACAGTATAAATTTTTGGATAAGATTTAATATTCTTTTTTTCTTTTTTCTTTTTGTCTTTTTACATTGTATTTTTAATTTGAAAAATTTATATGCTTGGTTATATAAAAACAGATATTATTTGGGGTTTGGAATAATTGTATTTTCTGTTATTTTTGAGTTAAATAACTCTTCTATAGATATATGGAAGTTTCTTGATACAAATTGTTTCCAAGAACAATCAAATATTATTTTTGGCAAACCGAGATTAGTAAGATCAGATGAGTGGAGCGTTTATACGCCCATGTTATTATCACAAGCACCGGAGTATAAATATTTCAACGATTGTTTAAGAGGTTGTAATACCGATGTATTTATGGTTTATGGACAACCTATAAAAAATATAGTTTCGATATTTAGACCATTCTTATTAGGTTTTCTTTTCTTGGGAAGCGCAAAGGGACTTTCTTTCTTTTGGATAGTTAGGCTTGTTTTGTTGTTCCTTGTATCTTTTGAATTTTTAATGATAATAACAAAGAAAGACAAAATGATTTCCTTAGTCGGTTCTTTTCTTATATCTTTTGCACCCGCCGTTCAATGGTGGTGGACACCAAGCGGAATAGCAGAAATGATTATTTACGGAGAATTATTAATATTATTATTTAATAATTATGTTGTGCAAAAATCTTTTACAAAAAGAACGATAATAATTTTTTTTATAATGCTTATGTTGGGTTGTTACCTGTTTGTCTTGTATCCGGCATGGCAAGTTCCTGTGGCATATATATTTGTAATAATCGGGTTATGGGTTTTAATTGAAAATTATAAAGATTATAAGTTTTATATAAAAGATTTTTTACCGATAAGTGTTTTTTCAATATTGTTTATTGCGGCACTGGTATACATATACAATAGATCAAAAGGGACAATAGATTTAGTAAGCAATACTGTTTATCCGGGTGTAAGGTTTGAAACCGGTGGAGACAGATATACGGAATTTAGTATAGGCTGTAATTCGTTTTTTCATTTCTTCAGATATTGGGGAAATATCTTTTTTTCTTTTACCAGTAATAATTTAAATACACAACAATGTAATTTTGCCGTTTTCTTTGATTTGTTTCCAATAGGTTTAATAATTTCTTTTATTGTTCTTTTTAAAGATAAAATAAAAGATAATCTTCTAATAATGCTTTTATGTTTATATTTGTTTTTTACAGCTTGGTGTGTAATAGGCTTCCCAAAATTTTTAGCACAAGTTACTCTGTTAAAATTTTCTCCTGTGTATAGAACTTTTATAATTTTAAGTTTTTTAAATGTGTTAATTTTTATTAGAGCAATTTCTCTTGTTAAATATAATGTAAACAAAAAATATTCTTTTATTATAAGTTTTTTGCTTACAGTATTAATTTTAATATCTAATATATACTTATATGAAAATTATTTTGATTTTATAAAAATAATAGTAGTTTCTGTTTTAAGTTTTATAATTTTTTATTTAATTTTAAGAAATAACAGAAGAACTTTATTAGCTTTTTTGATTGTAACAATAACGATAGTATCAGGAGCATTTGTAAATCCTATAAACAAAGGTATAGATGTTATAAATAATATGGAATTATCAAAAGTTATAAAAAATATAGATTCTAAAAAGAAAGGCTTATGGATAGTTGAGAATTCTAATGCAATAAATTTTCCTATAATGCAGGGAGCTAAAACTTTAAATTCTACAAATACCTATCCGAATTTTGATTTATTAAAACAATTAGATGAAAACTATAAATATAATAGCATATATAACAGATATGCACATATATTTATAAGTTTAGTTCACGAAAATAGTGTAAATAATAAATTTGTTTTATTAGGAGTTGATAATTTTGTAATAAATATGACTGTGAAAGATCTTTTAAAACTAAATGTTAACTATGTTTTAACAACCAGAAATTTGGACGAGTTCAATAATGATGAAGTTGAGTTTTATAATATTTATAGCGGTAAAACAAAAAAACTCAATTTGTATGTGTATGAATTAAGAAGAATTTAAATATGATAAAAAAACAATTAATAATATTTTTAATATGCTTTTTACTATCCTTTATGTTTTGTTTCTTTTATCCAATAAAAAAAGAATTATATTTAGGAATAAAAAATTTCTTTTACAGCAAAACTCAGGTGGATTTAAATAATATTATTACTAATAATTATAAAAGGGCACAAGATAATGATAACAAGTTTATTGTTTCCGGTTCAAATCCTATTATTATTATCAATTTAAACAACAAGTATGTTGAAAATGTAGAAATAAATTTTAAAGAACGATTACAATCAAATTTACAACCTAAAATATATATGGTAAAGGAGAAAATGTCTGTTGATGATAATGATACAAATAAAGATGATACAAATGAGGAACTTATAAAAATAGAAAATATAGAAGTTTTGGAAAAAGAACTTTCTTATAGTAGTCAAATAAATAATGTTTTTAAAAGCTTGGTTTTTGTTATAGGAAAACAGATTGCTGACACGTTTGTTATTGATAATATTTCTTATCGTGAAAGTTATAAGTATTATTGGAATGAAATTTCTAAATATAATTATTTGAAACAATTAAAAATTAAAAATTATTGGTTGAATGTTTTAAAATTGTTTGGTATATTTATTTTGTTTGTTGAATATTTTGTTGTTAGAAAAAAAATATATGAGAAAACAGGAAAAAGAAAATGGAAAAAATAATACTTGCAACAGGAAATAAACATAAAGTAGTAGAAATAAAAGATATATTGAAAGATTTGTCTGTAATAATAAAACCGATGACAGATTTTGATAAATATCCGGATGTTATTGAAGACGGGCAAACTTTACAGGATAATGCAATAAAAAAAGCAACCGAAGTTGCAAAATATTTTAATTCTTGGGCAATAGCGGATGATACAGGCCTTGAAGTTAATTATTTAAACGGCGCTCCCGGGGTATATTCTTCAAGATATGCCGGTGAAAATTGTTCGTATGCGGATAATAATAATAAATTGTTAAAAGCACTTAACGGTGTACAAATGGAAAACAGACAAGCACAATTCAGATGTGTTATTGCTTTAAGTGATCCGCAAGGTAATGTAAAAATTCTTGCAGAAGGTAAAATAAAGGGATATATTGCAGATTCGTTATCGGGAACAACCGGATTTGGATATGATCCGTTATTCTATGTGCCAAAATATGAAAAAACTTTTGCTGAACTTGGCGAAGAAATAAAAAATCAAATAAGTCACAGAGCTTTAGCTTTAAAAAATTTTAAAGAACAGTTTATTGCTTTAAAATTTTAAAATAATAAATATTAATTTAAGTGTTTTTTTTATTTTATATTTTGTATAATACCAAAATATGAAGTTTTAAAGATTTTTTTTGTAAGAGAGAAATAAAATGTTTAATTATCTTTTTAAATTATTTTCAAATGATTTAGGTATAGATTTAGGCACGGCAGTTGTTTTGGTATATGTAAAGGGACAAGGTATTGTTTTAAGAGAACCGTCTGTTGTTGCAATGAATAAAGAAACCAAAAATGTTCTATCCATAGGAACAGAAGCTAAAAAAATGTTGGGTAAAACACCTGCAAATATAATTGCAGTAAGGCCTTTGAGAGACGGTGTTATTGCCGATTTTGAAGCAACACAGAAAATGATAAGATATTTTATTTATAAAGCAAATAAAACCAAAAGATTGTTACATCCCAGAATAGTTATCGGAGTACCATCCGGAATAACAGATGTTGAAAGAAGATCCGTTAGAGAAGCTGCAGAACAGGCCGGGGCAAGAGAAGTTCATATTATAGAAGAGCCTATGGCAGCTGCAATAGGTGCCGGAATACCTATACAAGAACCTGAAGGAAATATGATAGTTGATATTGGCGGCGGTACTACGGATGTTGCTGTTATTTCTTTGGGAGGAATGGTTGTTTCAAAAGCCATAGATGTTGCCGGTGATAAAATGGATGATGCAATAGTTCAATATTTCAGAAGAAAATATAATTTGCTTATCGGAGAAAATACTGCAGAAAATGTAAAAATTCAAATAGGTTCTGTATTTCCGATGCCGGAAGAATTAAGTATGGAAGTAAAAGGAAGAGACCAGGTTACAGGCCTTCCTAAAACAACAACTGTAACATCGGAAGAAATTCGTTCGGCATTATCCGAACCTATTAAAGCCATAGTTGAAGTGATAAAAGATACTCTTGAAGAAACTCCGCCGGCATTGTCCGCAGATTTGGTTGACAGAGGAATTGTTTTAGCAGGCGGTGGAGCTCAGTTAAGAGGTTTACCGGATTTATTAAAACAGGAAACAGAACTACCTATAAATATAGCAGACGATCCTTTAACTTGTGTCGTTAGAGGTACCGGAGTCTACTTAGAAGAATTAGACAATATAAAACTTGCACAGAAAAAAAAATATAGTGTAATTCATTTTATATTATGATGAATGAAAATAAAAATGCTAATAGAGTTTTTTTTATTTTGTTAGCAATTTCAATTATTTTAATAGTATTGAGACTTACTCCTACTATTCAT
>JAFXOB010000108.1 GCA_017529005.1 Elusimicrobiota bacterium | reverse complement strand
TGTAATATAATCGTTGAAATCACCGATTATAGCTTGTGCTGCATAAGGAACATTGTGAGCTGCAATTATTGCAGTCAAATCTTTTTTAGGTTGTTCTTTACCTTGTTTAACTTTACCTACAGGAGAAGTTGTTGCACTTGCACCTTGAGGTGTTGCACTACTTCTTTGAATACCTGTGTTCATGTATGCTTCGTTGTTATAACAAACATAAAGCATTCTGTGACCTCTTTCCATAGCTCCTGACAATGATTGTAAACCGATATCATAGGTTCCTCCGTCACCGCCGAATGCTATAAATCTGATAGGTTCATCTTTTATTTTACCTTGTCTTACTAAACTTTTGTAAGCTGCTTCTACTCCGGAACATGTAGCTGCGGAGTTTTCAAATGCACTGTGGAAAAACGGAGTTTTCCAAGAAGTGTATGGAAATACTGAAGTTGAAACTTCCAAACAACCGGTAGCACTTACAACAACAACCGGCATATTTTCAGCTGCTATAAGAGTTTGTCTTGCAACAACACCTGCACCACAACCGGCACAAAGTCTGTGTCCGCCTGTAACTCTTTCGGCATTTTTACTTAATTCTTTTAAATTTGCCATTTTTATATTCTCCTAATTTATTATTTTATTCTTACGTTAATATATTCAACTGTTTTTGATGCTTGTGCTTTACCCTTTGCAACTTCGTCCAAGTGTTTGAAAACATCTGCAATGTGGGTCATATCGATTTCTCTTCCACCCAAACCATACACATAGTTTTCAGCTTTAGGACCGGTTACTCCGTTAGCATACATAGCTGCCACAACATCTGAATATACCGGTGCGAATGTTCCTGCGCAAGAATCTGCTCTATCTAATACTGCCAATGCTTTAACATTAGCTAAATCTTTTGCAATTTCATCTGCAGGGAAAGGTCTGAAAATTCTTATTTTTATAAGACCTGCTTTTATTCCTTTTTCTCTTAATTCATTGATAACCGCTTTTGTTGTTCCTGCTGCAGAACCGATTGTAACGATAGCAACTTCCGCATCGTCCATTTTATATTTTTCATAAAATCCGTATTCTCTACCGAATTTATTTTTGAAATCTTTTGCAACATCAAGAATTATCTTCTTAGCATCTCTTTGTGCTTGTGCCAACTGATATCTGTGTTCAAAATAATAATCCTGCATTTCAATTGAACCTAATGTAAAAGGTCTCTTATAGTCTAATAAATATCTTTCAGGTTTATATGTCCCAACAAATTCTTTTACATCTTCATCAGGATATACTTCTGCAGCTGCCATACAATGAGAAATAATGAAACCGTCTGTTGTTACCATTGTAGGTAATTTTGCAGTTTCTGCAATTCTTACAGACTGTATCATATTATCATAAGCTTCTTGAGGATCTTCTGAATAAATTTGTATCCAACCTGCATCTCTTGCACCCATTGTATCTGATTGATCACCATGGATATTAATAGGAGCAGACAATGCTCTGTTAACTTCTGCCATAACGATAGGAAGTCTTAAACCTGCTGCAATATAAAGCATTTCCCACATTAAAGCAAAACCTTGTGATGATGTTCCT
>JAFXOB010000002.1 GCA_017529005.1 Elusimicrobiota bacterium | reverse complement strand
TCTTAATTTATTTTCTACTTCTTTTTTTTGTTTTTGTAATTTTTCTGTTTTACTATAAATTTCTTTATCTTGTTTCTCAAATTCAATAATTCTTGTGCAGAATTTGTTTGTATTCCCTGTCTACGACTATCAATCATATCATTTAATATTTTCAATCTTTCAAATTCTGCTTTTTCTGCAGCTGTTAAATTACCATTCTTTGATTGTAATTCTTCTATCTTTGTTCTTACATTTTGTTGAATATTATCTATATCACTTGATAAACCTTGTCTTATTTGTGTATATTGTTCTTCCGTAAGTAAATCAACAATATCTGTTATCAACTGTTGACCTTGCCCTAATAAACTTTGTTGTTGTATAACAAGTTTATTGTAAGTATTCATATAAGATGATATTTCGGAAGCTGTTCTTACAGGATTCAAACTGACATTTAATCTTATATTTGAATTTGCAACTATTGAAGATGCTATCGTCGTAAGTTTATATAATGCCTGATAACTGTCGTATGATTGTAAATTTTGTAAAATATTTGTAAGGCTTTCTACATTTGTAATATGCAACTCTTTTACTTTTTGTTCATTATTAACTAAGTTCAATGCAGTTTCAATGCTGTTTGCGTTTTCAAATATTGTTCCTATATTTTCCATATCAGTATTACTAATATCAATATTAATGAATTTATTTTCTATTAATGACATTACAAATATCATCGGTTTATTTTCTTTTGTTGCGGTCGTTCTTGCATCCATTACAGATTGAATTCTTGATTGAATTATCTCTGCAGCTTGTAAACCTGAAAGTACTTGTTCACCTTTGCTTTGTGATATTGCAGCTGCATAATTCAATAAGCCGTTCAAAGACATATTCTCTAATTGCGCTTTTGTAACATTATTAAAATCAACATTTGTTTTGTTACTGTTATATAAATCAGCTAAACCATACAACAAATCCACTTGAGCTGCAAAACTGAGTGTAACCATATCCAGACCCATTTCATTCAATTGAGTTATAAATCCACTTGCTTGACCTTGTGTTATCACGCCGTCCTGCAATAAGCGATTAATAGCTATTTCAGTAACAAATCTGTTTCCTATTTGAGATCTTATATTCGTTGAATTTGTACCGGTAATCAAGCTTGCAACGAAATGCTCTGATACTCCATATTGATTTGCTATACTCTTTACATCAACACCTTTTTGATTCGTTCTGGCACTTCTTATATCATTGATAAAACTCGTTATTTTCTTATTATCCATACCCAACATTGAAAAGAAAGAATCTGTACCAAGCATATTCATATTAATATCAGGTGTTGAATCAAATAATTCTTGAATTATTTCACCTGCTTGTCCATCTATACCAATAAAACCAAGAGTAAATCCTATAAGTTGCTCTTTTATACCTTCTTCCATAAATGTATTAACTGCTTCAGAATCTATTTTATCCCCGGCAAGATTAAATAATTGCATAACAGTTCCAATTCCCGGCATATTTACAAGTGCCGGTCCAAGTAACGGTTGGAAAAAGCTCGTTCCTAAAGAGAATAACCACATTGATGGATTTGTTACCATTTGTATATAATTATCGGTAGCACTATATGAAGCTAATCCATATCCTGTTCTTGAAATAAAATCTTGTCTGTACTCTTCGTAAGAACTATAATCATAACCTTCTCCTTCACCTATACTAATACCATTCGGAAGAATTCCTTTATCTATAAGTATCTGTTTAGCATTATTGAAGAAAAACAACTCTGTAGCAGAATCAAACCATTCCATAAATCCCAAGTCTTCTACTATTTTTCCTTCTGCATCAGTATAAAACATTTTACCGGAATCATCGTAACATAAATTATGATAATTACCAAAAATGTTCACACCTGTTTTAGTAAATAATTTTGAGCCGTAATAATAAGTTTCAGCTATTCCTACCGTTAAATACGTGAATGTTAAATTGAAAGCATTTATTCTATGTATCATTTCTGCCGATTTGGTATATAATCCGATAGGATTTAATCCTGTTCTTAATTGTGTCCAAACACCACTGTTATATGCACCCATATTTAATGCATTACCAAACCCAAATCCCATGAATCCGCCAACCGCAGCAAATTTCCAACTCCATATGCTATCTTTATCATTATCAAGTAATCCGCCGATTAAACCTCCGGCAACAAACCCGCCTGCACCGAAAGCAAAGCTTCTGCCGAAATTTGCCCATACCATTTCAACGATATCACCATTCTTGGTAAATCCAATTGTTCCTTTTAATCTATCTTTAAGACCTAAACCTCCGGAAGGATTAGGTTTTCCTAAAGACATTATAGGATTTATAATATTAAATGATATTAACACTGCCGAAGAAGAAACTATTTTTCCTACATCACCAACCTTAATAGCTTCAACTAATTCTCCTGAAATATTAGTATTAATATAAAAATCTAATGCTGTCTTTCCTACTTTAAATATTTTTAATAACTTACCGGCATCTTGTCCGCCTAAACCACCGGATAATCCAAAAGAAAGCCCGGTTAATGCACCTGCTAATCCCCAAGCTCCAAATTCTTCCCAATTCCATTCTTTCGACCATCCGGCAAGCATAAATACCCCTTGTTTAGCAGCATTTACTGCTAAACCTGCGGCAGCTCCTATCAATACTCTCTTAGTTAAATACCAAGCTGTTTTTACTATTATTTGTCTTGTAGTCATATTTGCTACACCTTGGCCAAGAAGCCTTGTCGGTAAAGATTTTAAGCCGGTAGTAAAAGTAGAACTTCCGGCATTGAGCGGTGCAAATAAAACACTTGCCAAAGATATTGCAACTATGCCGACATTAAACCACATCGCACCATACTGTCCTTGTTGCCATGCATCTACTGCTCTTACCGCTGCCGGTATTGCTATACTTGCAGCCATTACGGATGCTGCTGCTAATGTTGTAATTACTCCTGCTGCAGTTGCTGTGCCTGCCGCTATTGCTGCAGCTCCAAAGGTAAAATAACTTAATACAGCAACAGCAACTATAGCAAGAGCTGTTCCTACTATAGCTTTAACTTTTCCTTCATTATATTCAGCTTGCGTAAATTCTCTAATTTTATTATCGCTTCCTAATTTATATTTCTTTACATTTCCTGCAATATCCGTAACTTGCAACATTCTTATATTGCTACTCTTTCCTTCATAGAAGACTTCTGTCTGATTTATTATTTTTCCTGCATCGTTTCTTTGTATAGATGTATAAACTGCACCGTTTTTACCTCTGGCGCCACTATAATAAGCCTCCGTTAATTTAATTCTGATACCGGATTCGGTTACATTATAACCAACCCATTTTTCACTTCTATAGTCAAAATTTTCAAATACGGCAAAACTATATCCGTCGTTAGTAGGAGAATAATATGCATGTGCATTAATATTAAATGCCATATCTATTGCAAGTCTGCTTCTATACTCACCATATGTAGATACTATATAGTTCAAAGAATTTCTTGTCCAACTATACGAATAGACATCCGGTAAACCTAAACTACGATATGTTACAGAGCCATCGGAATTATATGTTGAAAGTTCATAATAATAACCGTCTCCGGCATCAGCATAACGATCAATAATTATTCCACCGTTGTCATAATAATATGCTGCAGAAACGCCTGCGGCGTAAAAAGCTTCATTGAAAGCATCTATTCTCATACCGATACCGGTAGAATCACTTGGTTCGCCTTCAAGATAACAAAGTCTCCAACAACCATCCTCTATACTAGAACCCGGAATATGAGTAAAGAATAATGCCGAGAAAATACCGATATCATTAAAGCCATGCATTTCTTCACTTACAAACCAATCCATAACATATTGGATTTTTCCATTCTTTCCTATGTATATAGTATCGTGACTTCTTTCTATTACTTCGCCATATTCATTAAATGAAACATTTGATTTTAAATTAATAACATTATTTGTTCCTTCAAAACTGGTATATTGAATTAAATAATATCTGTCACTATACTCATCTCTTCCATCTGTTGATTGGAAATATCTAAATCTATCCTCAGAATATTTAGTAGTAGTCTTTTTTTCATCATTTTCTGTTGTTATTGTCTTTGTTTCAGAAATAACAATTTTTTCATAAGATAGACCTCTAATTCCGGGATCTACTTGTTCTTCAATTTCGCCATTGCTTTTTACTTTAAATACTCTATCTATACTGTTTTCATCAACTTTGCTATATACAACCATCATTGTACTTTCAGAATCCGAAGTCTTAGTATGTTGATATCTTATTTCGCCTGTCTGCGAATCTATATATGTCGTGCTTTGATATCCATCCTGTTTCATTGAAATCGTAGATCCGTCCTCAGAAACATTGATTTCATTTATTTTTATTTCAGTTGCCGTAAAATCATTTCTATAATAGTCAGCCCCTTCAACTTTTCCCTCAAATTCACCGGATTCTGTTGGATCTACATATCTCGACACATTATAACTATATGTAATATTAGCAGCATTAGAATCTTGAAGATTATCCTCAGTTTGTCCCGGAGCCAAAAATTTCAAACATAATTCATGTGTTATGAGTCCGTTTTCTTCATTTATATCCGATATTACTCTATCATAAGCTTTTCCACCACCATAAGTAGGAATATAGTAACCTTCTTTTGCCGTTTTAATTATTCTGGTATTATTACTTGTTCTTTCTATAGTTGTATAGTATGCTATTTGACTTATTGCTCCTTCCGCATATTCAGAATAAGAGCCATCTTCTTTATAATATCCATACTCCCTTCTGTGTGTAAATGCTGTTTTGGTTTCTTCGTTATATCCGTTAAAATCTTCTGAAGATATTGTTGCACCTAATGTGCCAGGCTCTAAACCATATGCACGATCTAAATCCTGTTCTAAATTTGCTATACCTATTACAGAAGTTCCAACATATACTGTTCCATCATCATCTCTAAATTCCGATTCTATTGTTACTTGAACATTAAATGCACCACCGGCATAAAAGACAATATCTGTTACTTCCATTTTGTCGGTATTGTAAGACATACCGGTTAATGTATTCCCCGGTAAACCATCCAACTTATTTACACCTTTATTAGGATTATTAGGATCAAATACAGCTAACTTAGCCTGTGTTATATACGAAGCTAAATCGTCTACGCCTAAATAATGGTTATCGTTTAACAAACAGTTCTTATCAAAAACGCCAAGTAATGCACCATCTTTATTTGTTATTGTAAAATGACTAAACATATTGTCATCGAATCCGTCTAAATAATATGTGCCTCTGCCTGTATATGTTATATCTGATGAAAGTTCTTCTTGTCCTATATGTTCTACATCGTATGTTCCGCTAAATTTAATTCCGGCAAATTCTCCATCAGCATTGTAACCATAACCAAAAAAAGTACAAGATATTGAATCTTTATTTACGGAATATCTGTTTACACCTTTAAATGTAACTCCGGAAAATAAATCCTCATCTACTCCTTCAAATATTTTAATCTCTCTTTTTAATTGGAACTGCCCATCTTTTCTATTTGTAACATCCGCAAATGCATAACTTGTTAATGCTCTGTTTGTAACAAAACCTTTTTCTCTGTATCCTGTCGGTTGAGTATCATCTTTAATTTCCATTACCGTTGTCGATACCGTTTTTATAGGTATTTCAAAAGGATCTGTCGGGAATGACGGATTATTAAATTTAGAATTTAAGAACGGTAAACTGCCAAAATCTGTCAAATTATAAGTATTCAAACCATATCTGCTTGTTGTTGCGCCGTTTCTTGAATCTACTGTCAATGTTGTTCCGTCAATTGTTACAGACACTGTTATCGGCTTAGAATATTCATCGGCAATATCAAGTTCATAAGTTCCTATTCTAAAATCTACTCTTTCACCGGTCTTTTCTACTCCCATATTTACATTGATAAATTCTTCATTAGTATTAGAATCAACATATTTATATACATAGTTTGTCCCAAAAAGGGCTATATTTGCTTCCGAACAAGGAATGTTATTCGTATATGTATAGAACTCAATTCCTACATCTATTTGTTCATTGTCATCGTTTGTAAACACAAAACTTACTTTCGTAATACCATCAACATTTTTTACAATTCCGAGTATACTCGTTTCACCGGTTAATTGTACTTCGCTTCCTTCTATATAATTAGGTATATTTTCATATTTGCTGCCCGTTGTATATAATTCATATTTACCGGTACTTGCATTATAAACAACCACTTGTCCGTTAAATATTATATTACCATCATCATCACAGTCTATACTTGCACCGATAATATTGCTTGTTGCAACTATTTTATTTTCAGGACCGGTATAACTTGCGGTAAATGTTTGTTTTGTTTCATCAAAAATCTCATAAATATTTCTAACTGTTGTCGAAGTTTCTATATCCATTGTACCATTCAATTGAGACGTAAATGTATATAAAATTCCATTTTCTTCTTTCTTTATAACAGCAACTGTACTTTTTAATGTAGAAATTTTGGATATATTTCCGTTAGACTCTGTTACCGATACTCCGTTTAATACTATTTGGTTAGGTTCTATTCCGATAGTTACACTGTTTTTGGAAGCTACATTAAAACTGTAGGTAACAGCATCAAAATTAAAGGTTTTTGTAGTCCCGTTAAATTTAAAATCACCGATGGATATATTTGATGTAGTAACTGTTATCTGTGATCCGTATTTTATACTAACCGAACCGATAGCATTTTCCAAGTCAACTTTATCATTAAAGAAACCTGATATGGTCGTATCTTTATCAATAGTTAAACTTGTTTTTAATCCTGCCGATATTGAATATGTTATGTTTCCTATTGTTTCCGAGAACTGAACTACAGAATTATTATTTGTTGTAAATTTGTATCCATTATAAGACGACATTAATGATACTTTTGTGATATATACTGTAGATGTCCCCTCGTTTATAATAGCGGTATTTGTATCAGGATTACCAAATAATGCGGAAACATTTAAATTTGCTTCCGAACCGATAACCGGATTACCTTGGAATGTAAAGCCGCCATCTGTTGTAAAACTCAACCCGTTCGTTGTCATTACACTTACAGTACCGCTGTCATTTAATTTCAATACGGCTGTCGTTTTCCCTCTGCCGTCATAACCGGCATTAAATACTGCCTCTATATCTATCTTTATTCCTTCCTCATAATTCAATGCTGATCCGTATGATTGACTGTAACTGTAAGTTATACCTGTTGTTTTATCTTCATAGCTTACAGATAAAGTTCCTGTATTAACATCAACATTACCTAATACACTTGCTATTGTCCATTCCGATATGTCTGCTGACATATCGTTTCCTAACTTTGCACTGTAAACATAATCATATCCGTTTTCTCCGCTTGTAGATAAACGAACACTTGCTCCTGCAGTCGCACTTATTTCATAAGGATTTGTTGTTCCGTTCCCGGTTACATTTACACCTATTAAATATAATTTGTTTCCAACTTCATCCTCTATTATTGCAGTATTTTTGTCTGTTTTGCTCCAATCTGCCGTTATCGTACTGTTTATTCTGCCGTTAGATAGTATATTATCTATCGTTATATTAGTTGTCATTATACTTATATTATCACTTATCTTATGTACATAACTTATACTGTCAGCTTTAATATTGTTTTGTAAATTATCCAATTGTAATCCGTTATTAAAGCTTATATCACCTGTTCCCGTTAAACTAAACATTACAGTATCTGTATCATTTACCTGACATTGTACTTGACTGCCTTCATTGTAACTTAATACATATCCTGTCTCTTTTCCATTCGTCTCTGTACCGGGTGTATATGTTACTCCTGTTATATATGCGTTTCTATCTCCTGTTTTTCCATCTAAGTCTATTATTGCCGCATTCTTTTCCGAATCTATCCAATCCGCACCTAAACTAAATATATTGTCTATTACACCTTCTGCAAATGTTCCGTCTTCATTAAATATTGATGTTCCGTTATATGTTAAGTTAGTAGTTGTTACACTTATATCATCACTTATCTTATGCGTATAATTTAAACTGTCTTTCTTGATATTAGTTCCAAAATTACCTAATTGTAACCCTTTATTAAATATCGTTCCTTCTCCGGTCAAACTGAAACTTATAGTGTCTTTATCATTTACTTGATACTGTACTTGACTGCCTGCCGTATAACCTATTATCGGATTATCTGTCGTTATATTTTCTATTTTTACTTTACTTACATATGCACATCTGTCTCCTGCTTCTCCGTCTAAGTCTATTACCGCTGTATTATTTGCAGGATCTGTCCAATCTGCCTCTATATTAAATATGTTGTTTATTATTCCCGCTTTGAGATTTCCTTTAGTATCAAATATTGATGTTCCGTTGTATGTTAAGTTTGTCGTTATTACACTTATTTCGTCACTTACTTTATGCATGTAACTTATACTGTCTGCCTTAATATTGGTTCCCAAATTACTTATCTTTAATCCGTTATCAAAGCTTATTGTTCCGGTTCCCTTCAATCCAAACATTATTGTATCTTTATCATTTACCTGATACTGTACTTGACTGACTGCCGTATACCCTACTGTATTTGTTGCCGCATCATAACTTGCTTTCGTTATGTATGCACATCTGTCTCCTGCTTCTCCGTCTAAGTCTATTATTGCTGTATTACTTTCTACGTTACTCCAATCTACAGTTATTGTATCCTTTATTGTCCCGTTAGATAATATACTATCTATCGTTATATTTGTCGTCATTACACTTACTTCTTCACTTACCTTATGCATGAAACTTATATCTTTATCACTTACATATTTATATTTATTTGTACTTGAATCCTTCTCAAATATTTTTGTCTGCCAACCTGAACCTGTTATTATTTGACCTTCTATACTACCATTCAGTCCGATTATTATTGTATCTTTGTCATTTAATTGATACTGTATACTGCTGTTTGCTCCAAATCTTACTGAATCATAAAATACATTATTTTCAGCATCCCAAACACTTACCCCGATTATACATCTCGTTACTGTTTGTCCATTTATAGTTTCCTGGAATATTGCTGTATTTTTTGCTGAATCTGAAAAATCGGCAACTGCATTAATTACAAAACCTGTTTCCGATAATGTTACCATTCCTTTACCAACAGTAATATTCACATTGTTAGTTATTATCTTAACATCGCCTATTTCTATACTTGCACTTAAAGTTTCGCTTCCTGTAACAACATTACGTTTATTTTGTCCTCCCAATATTGTTGAAATAATCGTAACATAATTACACTTGTCATATGATACACTATCTCCCTGCAATGTAACTTCTGTTGCATTTCCTGTATTTACTTTAAATCCGTATGTGTATACTACTTCTTTACCTGCTAAATTTCCTTTCATACTTATTAAAACATTACTATTATTTACAATCGTTATTTTCCCTAAATCCGATCTTCCGTCTTCATCACTGTCTTCACTCTTAAATTCTATTCTTGCTCCGGTTACTGATATTTGTGTACCGGTTGCAAATTCAAATGTCACTGATACTTGACTCGGATCACTTGTAAAATCCGCTTCTCTATTACTATTAAAATTCGTCGTAATTATTGATATCTTACTATTATTTATAGCCTCTCCGTCTTTTGCCGGTGCACCATATGTTATCCTTGCAAATGACCAAGTTACCTTCCTAACATCGATATCCTCTGTATACTTTCCTTGTAATCCCGTAGCATAGTATTCTACTCCTACTACTCCGCCATCACCTGCTAATGTTGTATATGTTAATACTGAATTTGCTCCGAATCTATGTTTGATTACACCATCAACTTCTACTTCTTCGGTTTCCGTAGCAAACATATATCCTGCTTTGTCTGATACTTGGTATGTATATAATCCTGTTTATCTGTTATAATATGAAAGTACTGATGCTCCGCCGTCACCAAAACGTGCACTTACGGATTCACCCTTTTCGTTTGTCCAAATATTTCCTTCTCCTTTTTTGAACCCTGCTTGTGTTAATGTCTCTTCAGATACATCTCCGGATAATAATTTCATCAATCCTATAGCTTCGTTTGTTCCCCAATTAGCAATGTCCCATCCTGTAAGTTTCATTACTGAATCTCGTGCAATTTCTAAAGCTTGTTGATCTCCGGCACTTAAACCTTCTAAGGCCTCTCCTATTGTATCAAAGTTTTTAAGATAACCTGTATCCAATGTTAATATTTGTAATGCTTGTGCATATGTTCCTGCACCGGATACCTGCTCTAATGCAGCCTTATTTGCATCTGTTATCAACGTTCCGTTTGCCAACATTGTAGAATTTTCAGCTACCTCATTACCTAACAAATGAGAACCTGCCAATATATGACTATTTGCTGCATATACTGATGATGCCGATACATCCGATCCCAATGTTAAACTTGTTGCATTCTGGAACTCTCCGTATGCTATATATATATTACCTTCTTCTCCTTCCCTGTTATCAAAAACTGTTCCTTCAAATGTTACCTGTCTTGCCGGGGTTGCAGCCATCGCATCCATTTCCATTCCTTCCAATGCACTGAACATTTCCGAATAATCTTGTTCTCCTTCTTGTGCTTCCGGCTCTGTCTCTTGTGTTTCCGCTTCCGCTTGTTCCGGTTCTGCTCCGGACTGTTCAGGTTCTGTTTCCGGTGCAGTTTCCGGCTCTGCTTGTGCTTCTTTCTTTGCTGATTCCGGTTCGTTATTCTTTATCGTTGCATTCTTTATCGCAAATGTCCCTGATATAAATACTCCTGCTTCCGTAAAGAATATTTCACTTCCTTCCAACCAACATGCTAATACATCTGCTTTCGCTATATCTTCTACACGCATTATATGCATTCCTGTATCGGTTACAAAATTTACTGATAATTTTGCCGCCAATACCGCACTGCCGTTCTCGTTCCCGTTAAGTTTCAATCCTGCCGGTACTGTCGTTATATTCCCGTTACCATCTACCAAATCAAAACTGAATCTCGTCTGAACATATACAGGCTCTTCCCCTGCTGCTGCTCTGCCGTTATTATAATTATATACTCCGTTCCAGAAACTTATAAACTCACCGTCTGCAAATTCTATATCTTTACTGGTACTTCCGTCATCAAATATAAATCTGTCCGTATCCGTTATTTCCAGCTTCGATGCTATATTCCCTTCATTTGCTCCAACTACTGCTTTAAATCCTAAAACTCCTGCCCCGTTTACTCCCAACTCTATTATTCTGCCTTGTCCTACACTTGCTCTTCCTATTCTGTCACCGGACAATATATATGATCCTTCTGCTGATTGTGCCCTGTATCTAATTTGTCTCTTTGTTGTAGGATCGTCCGGATTAACATATGATGCTGTATACCCTTCTACTGCATCTGCAAGATTTCCTACCGTTCCTTTCATCTGTATTCCGGTAAAATCTATATCTTGATCTATTCTCTCAAAACCTTCTAAATACTGACTTTCTACATCCGTCAACATCTTATTCAATGTTGCATTCGTTTCCGGACCATCATATACATATGTGGATTCCGAATCGCCTACCACCCATGCTCCGTTTTGATATACTAATGTACTTCCTTCACTAACCTTAAACGATATCGGTCCGTCTTTCGTTTGTACCGTAAATCTTGAGCCGCCTGTCAATTTGCTTCCGTTTGACGGTATCGATGCTACTAATGTATCACCTTTCAATATCATTGAATTTGCATTATGATATACACCATCAAGATATACTTGTCCCGAATGCCCTGTTCCGTCCTGTGAATATCCTTCATCATTCGCATATCCTTCAAAATACATCTGGTCATCTTGATTTGCCGCATTGGCTTGAGCTGTTGCTTCACTTGTTTCCATTTTGCTTTCTACTTGCGGTACTGTTCCTTTTACTGCTATATCTCCCGTTATTATTGGCGTCATCTCGCCGCTTGTCTCATCTTTACTGAATATTATTGTGCTTAATCCTGCTACCCAATGCGATTCTATTGTTTCCAACGCTTTTCCATCTACCCCGCTTATCTTTGCAGTTACTTCGTTCGTAGCTATTACTGTTCTGCCTTGCGCATCTCCTACCAACTTTAATCCGCCTGCTGCTATAACCGTCCCGTCTGATATCGTTATTTCATTTACATTTCTTACATATAATCCGTTCTCTGTATCAAATACAAATTCTTTCCTTCCCGTCTCTTCATTCTTTACCCATTGCTGTGCTTGTGCTTTTGTATTATAACTGTTTATTGCACTCCAAAAATCTACCAAATCCCCTGCCTCAAATGTCATTGTCTTTGTGGTCGTTCCATCATTAAACTCAAATCCTTCACTCGTTACTATATCTCCTTCAAATTTCTCTGTTGCTCTAAATCCTAATACCCCGTCTTCATATTTTAAACTCAATACTGTTCCCGACGGTACTGATACATGTCCCCCTATATTATCATTCGTCTCTATTCTTGCATCATTGCCCGCCGTATATGTTATCTCGTTGCCTGCTGCTACATAACTCGCTACTGCGTCCGGTACATAACCCGCCGTTCCTGTCATCTCTACTCCTATAAAATTCATCTCCGATACTGTCCAGTCGCCTTTCGCTGATATTCCTACCGTACTCGTTATTATTTCTGCCATATTATTGTCTGTATATATAAACTTGGATCCCGTGGTCGTTGTCCATCCATAGTCTCCAAATATCATTTCCCCTTCCGTTACTGTAAATCCTGTAGATATCTTTGTGTTTTCATCTATCTTTACTGTCGCTACTAATCTTGATCCTTCTAATGCCGTTGCACCCTTTCCTTCCGCCTTCAATTCACCGTTCCTTATTGATATTACCGCATATTCACTGTCGGATGCATTCCTTATTGTATATCCGCCTTCTACTCTCGTATATACTCCTCTTGTTAATATCTGTTCCGATTCCCCTGCTCCGCTTACACTTGCCGCAGATGTTTCCATTCCTTGTGCATCTCCTACAAATGCACTCCCTTGATACATAAATTCCGCCGACAATACATCACACTTACCGCTTCCTAAATCTAATGTTATATCACTTAAGAATCCGCTTACCATCTCCCCGTTTCCATCTATAATCCTTCCTGCTATTCCATATCTGGTTACATGTTGTCCGTTCTCTATTGTATCTACCGGATTGGTTCCTGTTATTCCCGTTATCTTCGCCTTTACTCCCGCCTTCTCCGATAACGTTAATTCTACTGCTATCTTCTGACCGCCCTCTATCGCTATCGGACCTGCAAATATACTCATCTTGTTCCCGTTTTGTCCTTCCGGTGTCGTTAACTCTCCGTTAAATACTAATTGCATCGTCTCTTGATTTAATGTCGCTTCTGCTAAGAAATTCTCCATTCCGCCGGTATACCCTAACATCGCTATATCCGAACTTGATATTCCGCTTGCTATCGCTATCGCTTCTTTTTGCGCTTGCTCTGTATTTGTTCCCCATCCTTGTAACAATAAATTCGTTATCGTTATATCACTGCCCTCTTCCATCATCGTCGTTACCAGTCTCTTGCCTGTCCACCAATCATTACTTATCTTGTATGTCGCTTCACAATTCTTGCCTGCCGTTAATTTCGTCTCTCCGCTGCTGCTTATCTTTATATTAAATTCCGAACCGCCGCTTAATGTTATCTTTCCGGGTAACTCATATATCGAGTCTTGTTTTACTTTTGCCGTATATTCATGTCCCTGCCCTATCATCCCCAACATTCCTAACGCACTCGTAGATACCACCTGCATCTTGTCAGGTATCTCCGTTATCGCACTTAATCCTTGTATCTCTATTCCTTCCGATGCAAATTTCTCTTCTAAATCTGCTATCACTGTTTCTTTATTTACAAACGATATATAACTGCCTGATCCGCTTGCCGTCCAGTTTCCGCCAGAATATGTCGCCTCACCCGTTACTCTCACTAACCCTGCTCCACTCCTTAATACCGAGCCGTTCCATGCCCTTGTCCCTTCTCCTATAATTACTGCCTTGCTACCGCCGTTCCCGTCTGATACAAACGATAATACCGCTCCTACTCCGCTTAATCTCGTTTGTCTCTCTATCTCTTGATTTATATCTCCCGTCGTATTTACTGTATAATTCGCTCCTTCCGAGCCGCCACCTACCTGCGGATTTACCGGCTCATATTCTATATATCTCCCGTTTTCACTTAAATTTATAAAATCAAATGCCCCTGTTGTCCTGAACGCACCTCCGCTCATCTCTAATTCTATGTTTACATATCCTCTAAAGCTTGAATATGTCTCTAATTCTTCATTGTTTGTTACCTCTTCTACTTCCCTGTCTAATGTACCAGATAACTCAAAATCTCTCTCTACACCATCCGGTACACTTGCATATATCCTGCCTCCGCTTATTACTAAATCATAATTCCCTTTATAATCTGTAGTTATTCCGTTCTTTTCCAATAACGGCGATACCGTATCATTCGATATCATTCCTCTTAATACTACTTCTCCTCTGTCATTTACACCTATACTTGCTATTATTTCAGGTAAACTGTGTCCTTGCTTTTGTAATGCCGGTATTATTTCAGGATTTATTATACTTATAAAACTGCTTGCTATTACTTTTATTGCCGCTAATGCCGGTAATACTATCGGACTTAATATTCGCCCTAACGGCGTACTTGCAAATTTCTCTAAACGCGATATTATCGGCGATAAGAACGATAATGCTCTTTCTGCCGCAGCCTGCGCTTTCGTCTTTACCCAATGCGTATATGCATAACTGTAGCTCCTGCTTGCCTCTACCAATTTTCCTTGTTTATCATATTCCAATACTTTGTATGTTTTCCCGTCTATATCTATTGTCGTTAATTCATAGTTTATCGTTATATTACTTACATTCTGATATTGCGACCCGTCATCATTCTCTATTACTCTCCCCGCTACCTGACCTCCGCTTGATGTCGCACTCACTATTCCCTCTTTATCATAGGTTATCTTCATTCCGCCCATATCCACTTCCGCCAAGTCGCCTACCGATGCTATCACTAAATCTTTTCTCGTCTTACCAAGATTCTCTGAATCAGGTACGTCTCTTGTCCCTATTATCCTTATCGCTCCTTTTGTTACTTTTTGCCCTAATATCTCTGAACCTTCCTTATATTGTGCTCCTATTCCTACTACTATTAAG
>JAFXOB010000107.1 GCA_017529005.1 Elusimicrobiota bacterium | reverse complement strand
GAGATAGAAAAGAACGGAGTAAAAACTTTTTTTGCTCTTCAGTGCAGACATTGTGCAGAACCGAAATGTGTACAGGCGTGTATTTCCGGTGCAATGTATAAAGATGAAAACGGTATAGTCAGAAACATTAAAGAAAAATGTGTAGGATGCCAGTCTTGTATAATGGCTTGTCCGTTCGGTGCAATAAAAATGTCGGTATCGGGAACAGTTATTTCAAAATGTGATTTGTGTACAGAAAGTGGAAATGAACCTGCTTGTGCAAAAAATTGTCCTAACGGTGCCCTAAAATTTATGGACTTGGAAGAGAAGAAGTCAGTTGAACGGTTGAAAGGTTTAAAAGTTGAAAAGTTATAAGTTTTTTGACATAAAAATTCGTAGTTGTCGTTAAGAGACCTTAAGATTTAAAACGAAACGAAGTATTTGCCGACTGTAGTGTACGGAAGTATCTGTACATGAAGAAGGCAAATACAAAGTTGCAGTTTAAATATTAAGGTCGATATAGGAGTAGTAAATGAATTATTTAATAGTAGGAAACAGTTGTGCGGGAACAAGTTGTGCAGCCGAAATCAGAAATATTGATAAAAAAGGTAATATAACAATATTATCCGAAGAAAATTTTCCTGCTTACGGAAGACCGTTAATTTCTTATTTCCTGCAGGGAAAACAAACTTTGGAAACAATAAAGTATAAAAAAGAAGAGTTTTATACAAAAAATAAAATAACCGTTAAATTAAATTCTAAAGTACATAGTATAAACACAACAAAAAAAGAAGTTGTTTGTGAAAACAAAGAAACTTATAAATACGATAAACTTCTCATTGCGACGGGAAGTGTACCATTTGTTCCGCCTGTAAACGGAATAGAAAAGCATAAAAAAGTTTATACTTTTTTAAATATTGAATCCGTAAAAAACATACAAAAAGTTGTTAATAAAAATTCGGATGTTGTTATTATCGGTGCGGGATTAATCGGTTTAAAAGCAGCTGAAGCTTTGGCAGAACAAGTTAAATCCGTTAAAGTTTGCGATATGGCGGACAGAGTTATGGGTTCCGTATTGGATAAAAATACAGCTGCCATTATTCAAAACCATATAGAAAAACATAATGTCACTTTTTATCTTTCAAATACGGCAAAAGAAGTTAAAGAAAATTCGGTAATACTTGCCGACGGAACAGAACTGAATTGTGATGTTTTGATAATGGCGGTAGGTGTAAGACCTAATATTTCCATTGCAAAAGATATAAACATAAAAATAAACAGAGGTATTGTTGTAGACAAATATATGCAAACATCGGTTAAAGATATTTATGCTGCCGGTGACTGTGTGGAAAGTTTTGATGTTTTATCCGAACAGAATAAGATTCTTGCTTTATGGCCGAATGCTTTTGTTCAAGGTAAACTCGCCGGTTCCAATATGGCAGGAGTAAAAAAAGAATTTAACGGAGCTTTTCCTTTAAATGCTATCGGCTTTTTCGGATTACATTTAATTTCCGCAGGTATTGTTGATACAAAACAAGACGGATACAAAGTTTATATTCAAAAAGACAACAATAAAGATTTACTGAAAAAACTTGTAATAAAAGACGATAAACTTGAAGGATTTGTTCTTATAAATACAAACGAAAGAGCAGGAATATATACTTCTTTAATTAATGATAAAACACCTTTAAGCAGTTTAAATTACGATATAACAAAACAAAATATAGGATTAAATGTATTTTCTAAAGATATAAGAGAAAACAAGATATTCGGGGGTATCTAAAAATGAAACAGATAGATTTAGAGGTTAATAATAAGTTAGCTGAAGATTTGAATAAAGAAATAAGACAGTTCGCGTTAAATTATGACAAAATAAATTTGCACGGTGTATGCGGACAAAGATATATCGGGTGCGGAATAGACCATGATATTAAAATAAATATTGATGGTGTTCCGGGTAACGATTTGGGAGCATATATGGCAGGTCCCGAGCTTGAAGTATTTTCCAATGCTCAAGATGCTATAGGTAACACTATGAACAAAGGAAGAATTATTGTGCACGGCAGTTGCGGAGATACTACCGGTTATGCCATGAGAGGCGGGGAAATTTTTGTTAAAGACAGTGTT
>JAFXOB010000106.1 GCA_017529005.1 Elusimicrobiota bacterium | reverse complement strand
ACTCAGTCTCGGCAAGGTAAAACAAATATTAAACCTCTTAATCAGGTCCTTGCTGTCTTAAACCTTTTATAAAAAAATTAAACTACTTAAAGAACTGGTAAAGATTTTACTACAAAAAATTTTTTTTGTCAAGTACTTTTTTTTGTTTCTAAAAAAACTTAACTGCCATAAAAATATGGCAGTTAAATTCTTTATATTATTACAATTATTTGCTTGGAAAACAAGCAAGTATAACTACAGCTATCCAACCAACTACAGGAACAAGTAATAACAAAGCAAACCATCCGCTAAAACCTGCATCATGTAATCTTCTTACAAGTATTCCCAAAGATGGTAACAAAACTACTAAAGAGAATATGTAACTTATAGTTGAAGAAATAAGTCCCAATATAAAACTTATAATAAAGCAATTTAAAACAAACAACCAATAAACTTTTCTGCCTTCTTTTCCGCTAAAATCAAAAAAATGTTTTGTAACAATGTCTAAAAAATAAGTCTTTACGTAATTCATTTTTTAACTCCTTTATTTATTTAACTACATATTATTGTTCTATTACTGTATTAACTACAACCGGGCCATACTTATTTTCCCCTTCTGTTCCGGGAATACAAGCAAGAACTATTAAAGCTACTACACCAATTAAAGGAATGAAACCTATTAATACCCACCAACCGCTAAAATTTATATCATGCAATCTTCTTACACTTAGTCCTAAAGATGGAAAAAAAATAGCAATTGAAATAATAATACTTAAAAATCCCGCCGAGATTAATCCTAAAATAAAATTAATAATAAACATATTTAATGTAAACAGCCAAAAAACTTTTCTTCCTTCTCTTCCTTTAAAATCAAAATAATGTTTTGTGATAATGTCTAAAAGATAGGTTTTTAAATAATTCATTTTTGACTCCTTTTTATTTTATATATTATATATGATATTATTTTTTTTATTTTACTGCAAATTTTTTAAAAATATTTTTATAGTTTGAGTTGAAACTTCAGATATTCTTTTTTCAAACTCATTTTGATATTCGGCTGTTTTCCCATCAGCTAAATCCGAAATTGCTCTTGTAACAATAAACGGAATTTTATTTCTTGTCGCAACTTGAGCAATAGCACAACCTTCCATTTCTACAGCAACAGCACCAAAATATTCGTTTATTTCTTTTTTTATTTCTTTACCGGAAATAAATTTATCTCCTGAAGCAATTACTCCCTGATGAATTTTTTTTGCCGGCATATTTTGTTCCAAAGAACTTTGAAATTTTTCTATTAATTCTTTATCACAATAATATTTTGTAGGTTTATCTTTTTCCACTCCGGTACACATATATCCTTTGGCATAACCTAAAACAGTAACATCAAAATCATGTTGAACAAGATATGTTCCTATAACGACATCACCAACATCAAGTCCGTCTGCAATTCCTCCGGCCACACCTGTATTTATAATAATATTAGGCTTATATGTATCTATTATATATTGTGTATTCAGTGCAGCATTAACTTTACCTACACCGCTTTGAGCCAATATAATAAATTTATTATTTATTGTTCCCGTAAATATTTTTAAATCAGCATAATTCTGTTCTTTTAAATCCGTAATTTCTTTTTTTATATCGTTTATTTCACAGTCCATAGCACCTATTATTGCTATTTTAGAAACAGTACTCATAGTAATTTTTCTCCTGTGTTCATTTCTTTATTTAATGTTTTTATAATATTTTCTTTTCCGGAAGTTTTAGCTCTTCTCCAAATTTATAATCCCACTCTATTAAACTAAATGCTTTTGTACCGTTTCCCGGTGTAAAAGTAAGTTCACCAAAATAAATATTTTTATTAATATCTTCGTACATATCCACCCTTACAAAAGGGAACGGCTTTGCCAATTTTTCAACCAAATCTATCATCTTGTTATAATTGCTTATCTTTGGAATTTCTTCTCCGAAATCAGATTCAGTGTTAAAAACAAACGGCATTTTATTTAAATCTCTATCATAAAAACCGGCATTTGAAATTCTATTTTCTTTTGTTCTGCTTATAATTCTTAAATATTTATATTTACCGTTAAAGCAAAAAAATTTATAATCTCTTAAATCTTCTGCACCATCTATATATTGTTCACAAATAATTTTAGGTTTTATATCTTTATATTGCCATTCAAAATATTTATAGTATAAATTTTTTTCTTTTTTTAACCAATTTGATAATTTTGTTTTTGTTTCATCTATATTAAGATTAGCTTTATCTTTACATATTATATTTTGATTACTACCCCAATTTACTTTAATAGCAAATTTGTTTGGTAATTTTTCAAAATCAATTTCATCTACAGAATTGTATACTCCTAAACAAGGTACTAAGTATTGTTCACCTACAACTTCTTTTATATATTCTCTTACTTCTACTTTATCAGCACACTTAGTCATCAAGGGATCATGATAATATAATTTCAACCATTGCACTTTTTCATTAAAAGTCTTAGGATTATCTATATTTAAGTTATAATCGTTTAATTTAAACTTAAATTGAATTGCTAAAATATAACGAAGTTCTTCTTGTGTTAATGTTCTGTCAAATCTTTTATTATATATTTTATTATATTTACTAAAAGGATTTTTTATATAAATAATTTTATTTAATAATCGTTTTGTTTTTAGTTT
>JAFXOB010000105.1 GCA_017529005.1 Elusimicrobiota bacterium | reverse complement strand
TACCTAAAAAATATAATATCTTTTCCATAAAAGTCATAATTAACTATTTTCTCCTGTATATATTTAAATATAGAACATTATTATATAAAATTTTTCATAGTGTTTTCAGTAACATTTTGTCGAGATACAAAAGCACAAAACAAAATATTTAAAGAAATTATAAAATTATTTAAATTTGAATATATATATATAATTGTTTATAATTGAAAAAAGATTGTAATTATAAGGTGGAAAAATGAATTTATTAAATGAAACAAAAAAGCATTATTTTTCGGTTATGATAATTGAATTTATATTCTTATCTTGTATGTATTGGTTGTTTTTTTCTTTAAATTTCTCATACTTTTTAGTATATTTGTTATTTTCGATATTTTATTTTACATCCTATAAATTTTGGATTAATACTTTTATAAAAAAAGAACATTTATTATTAAACTCAACAGAACATTTTACTGCCATTACTTTGTTGGTTGCATTGTTTATTCTTTCTGTAAACTCTTTAATATTTCGTGATTTCTATAGCGACATGCTTTTTATTTATATTCTTTTATTTGTAATTACTGCAGCTTATTATATTTACAGAATAAAAAAACAAAAAAAATCACAAATTCCCATTCCGAAAATTTCATCTGCAACAAAATTGTTAACAATATTAAGTTGTCTTTTTTTACTATTTGATTTTTGTGTTTATCTTACGGGGAAACTAAATATTCAGCTTGTATTGTATATACCTTTTTTGTTTTTAATACTCACATTTTTACTTTTTATATATAAAAAAGTTTTTGAATTTAAATCACTATTTGCATTTATTTTGTTTTGCAATGTTTATATACTGTCAACTGTTTTTCTTGTTTTAAATTTCTTTTGTAATAATCTGTTTTCTTTTACATTGTTTTTTCACTTTATAATATTTTTAGCAGTTTCTTGTTTATTAACGGCAAATTCAAATTTAGAAAATAAAGATTTTCTGTACAGTAAAGAGTTTATATCTTTAACATTTATAAATATATTATTGATTTTTTTATATTTAACAAATATTTTATCTTTTATAATTCCGTCAATACTTATAAGTTATAATTTTTTTGCAGCAATATTATTTATAACTTATCTTGCTATCTATAATTATAAGAACTATATAAACTAAAAATGTTGATTTTTTTGAACTTTTTGTTTACAATTAAACCAAATATATAAAAGAAAAGGTATTTATGTCCGAAATACAAACAAACATAAATGAAAAAAATTCTCAGAATGAATACAGAGATTCTAATATTGAAAAAAGAATTTTCAAATGGAAAGAAAAGCTAATAGATTTATCTAAAAGGAACAGGTTGTTAAATTTCAAGTTTTCCAAATCTTCCACTCTTAGAATTATTGACGAACAACCGCCTGAAATATACAAAGCTTTAGTTCAAGAGTTACACAATTTGGAATTTTTGCCTGTAAAAGAAAATATTTCGGAAGAGCAAAAAAAATCTTTGGAAGAAATAAACGAAGATATAGAATTTAAAGTTCAAGAATTTAAAGAATACGATATAAAACAACTAAGTAAAAAACATTCTGATAAATATTTACAAACAAAACTTCCTGTTCAAGATTTAAATAAAGTATTAAGTAAAATAAGTTCAACAGCGAGATCTACAAACGATGATTTAGGGTACAATGTTTTATTTTTAGCTTTAGGCAGCATAATTTGGTATGAAAAAGATACGTCAACGGAATCTATGGAAGCACCGGTTCTTTTGGTTCCTGTAGAAATAAAAAGAAAATCCATAGGACAACCTTTCACTATTAAATACAATGAAGATTCTGTTATACTAAATCCTGCTCTGATACTTAAATTAAAAAGAGATTTCGGAATAAACTTGGAAGATATAAATCTTGAAGAAGAAGAACTGAATCCTATAGATATTTTTACCAAAGTTCAAAATAAAATAAGCAACAAGCCGAAATGGAAACTTTTGAATAATATTTATATCGGGCTATTTTCTTTTGCAAAGTTTGTTATGTATAAAGATTTGGAAGAATATCAAGATATAATTAAAAGAAACAAGTTTGTTGAAACTATTTGCGGTTTAAATGATAACAAACAGATATCTGCCGAAGAGATTTGCCCTATATCCGAATTGGATAATATTATTCATCCTCATTCGACTTATCAAATTTTGGATGCAGATTCATCACAACAACAAGCAATACAAGTAGTAAAAGCCGGTAACGATTTGGTTATAGAAGGCCCTCCGGGAACAGGTAAAAGTCAAACTATTGCAAATATGATTGCAGAACTTTTGGCACAGAACAAAAAAGTTTTGTTTGTAAGCCAAAAAATTGCAGCTTTGGAAGTAGTGAAAAATCGTTTGGCAGCAAACGGACTTGCTCCGTTTTGTTTGGAATTGCACAGTAACAAAACCAACAGAAAAAATGTGCTCGCCGAACTTGCTAAAACGCTTGATTATAAATTTATAGGAAACTATGATTCACAAAGTTTATCTAAAATATTAACCGATATAAAATCTTTAAAAGTTTATTCCAAAGAATTACATAATCCTATGGGCTTGTTAAAAATATCCCCTTATCAAGCTCTGGGAACAGTTTTAAATAACAATCAAATTCCGGATTTCAGATATATTTTTAAAGATTATGATAAATGGACGGATGAAGATTTATTATCTAAAAAAGAACTTTTTAGAAATGCTGCGGAAACCATAAAAAAATTGGGCAATCCCAAATCTTTTCCGTGGTACGGAACACAAGTAAGAGGATTAGAACTTGAACAAAAAATAAAATTAAAAAATGAAACCGATTCTCTTATAAAGAATATTACTTATATTGAAAAATATATCAACGATTTATGTAAAGAAATTTTGTTAAACAATATTACAAAAATTTCAGAACTTGAACAATTTATAAATATTGTAACAATCGTTTCAAATATTTCACCTACGGCTTTACCTTACATAAAAGACGAAAATTTAAAGTTGGAAGAAAACATTAAACATATTTGTGACAATGTAAAACAATTTACACTATATAAAAACAGAGTAAAAGGAAACTATAATTTAGATATCTTAAATCAAGATATAGACGATTTAACAGCAAGATTATCCGTATACAAAGATAACTTTATAATAAAATTATTTTTCAAATTTAATAAAGAATATAAACAATTTAAGCCATTTTTTATTAATGGTTATAAACCGGGATTTAATAAACTTCTTTACGACTTAAATAATTTAAAACTGTTAAAAGATTCCATAGATAAACTTAACGAATGTGATAATACAGCATCAAAACTTTATTTTAATTGTTGGGATAAAAATAATCCTGACGAAGAAGATATAAATAAAAAGAGTTCGTATATTTTAAAATTTAAAGAACTTATAAAAGATAAAAATTGTTTTACACAAGATATTTCCGAAAAGATTAAAAATAAAGAAATAGATTATAATAAAGTTAAGGTAACAATAGATAATATAACAAACTTACAATCTTTAATAAAAAACAATTTTGATATCATTACCGAGATAATAAAGTTTGATTGGAATAAAGCTTTTTCCTGCAAATATACTGATATTGATTTTAATATTTTAAAAGACAGATTTTATGCAATATCGCAAAAAGCAGATGATTTAACTTTATGGATAAAATATTTAACCTTAACAGACACAATAGAAAAAGAAGGATTAGATGAATTTTGGAACAAATGTTCAGATGAGAATTTATCTTTAGACGATTATTCTGTTGCACTTGAAACACAATTTTTAAGAATTTGGTTAAATGGATATGTGTTTGAAAACAATGACATTTTAAAGAATTTTAGTTCTCTGGAACAAGACGATTTAGTTAAAGAGTTTAGAAATCTTGATAAGGGACAAATTGTGTCTGCAAAAGAAAGACTTATCACAAAGTTAGCTTCAAATGTAAATTATGCAAAACAAGACTATTCAAAAGAAACATCCGAGCTTAAAAGACAATGTAAATTACAAAGAATAAGAAAATCATTAAGACAAATTATTCATTCCATTCCGCATTTATTTTTGAATCTGAAACCTTGTCTAATGATGAGTCCGACAACTGTCGCACAACTTTTAGAACCAAACATGTTTCATTTTGATGTTGTAATATTTGATGAAGCCAGTCAATTAACTACGGAAGATTGTATCGGTTCAATAATAAGAGGTACAAAACTTGTTGTTGCCGGTGATACAAAACAATTACCGCCTACATCTTTCTTTAGAACAGTAGTTGAACCCGAAGAAGAAATTGATTACGAGCAGGAACAACAAGAGCCGGAAAGAACAGATTTGGATAGTATCTTAGATGAATGTACTACATCAGGTTTTCCGCAATGTATGTTAAAATGGCATTATAGAAGTAAGCATGAACATTTAATAGCTTTTTCAAATAAACATTTGTATCAGGAACTATTTACTTTTCCGAACTGTATAGAAACATCCGACACATTAGGTGTAAAATTTATTTATCACACTCCTACACAAACAACAAAAGAAGAAATGTGTTTGGAAGAAGCAAAAATAGTTGCAAAAGCCGTTATGCAACATGCAAAACAGCATCCGAATATGACTTTGGGAGTTGCAACATTAAACATTAAACAAAAAAGTTTAATAGAAAACGAAATTGAAAAATTAAGAGAAGAAGATTCTTCTTGCGAAGAATTTTTTAATAACAGCGGGCAAGAATATTTCTTTGTTAAAAACTTGGAATCCGTTCAGGGTGATGAAAGAGATGTTATTATGATAAGTGTAGGTTACTTTAAAAATAAAAACGGTATCCTTTCAATGAATTTCGGACCTATAAATCAAGACGGCGGAGAACGAAGACTTAATGTATTAGTTACAAGAGCAAGATACATGATACAAGTTTTCAGCGGAATAAAAGCCTCGGATTTTAATCTTGAAAAAACAAGCAGTACCGGTGTAAAATTATTACAAGCATATTTGGATTTCGCCGAAAAAGGCAACAATATATTTTCTAAAGAAGAAAATAATAACAACAACAATTTTGTTTCTTCTTTTGAAGAGTCTGTTTATAAAGCTCTTACAAAAAAAGGTTATTCGGTAGCATCTCAAGTAGGTTGTTCCAATTATAAAATAGATTTGGCTGTTAGAGATAAAAACAATCCAAACAAATTTTTAGCAGGAATAGAATGTGACGGACCTGCCTACAATTCTTGTGCAACAATCAGAGACAGAGACAGATTAAGGCAAGAAGTTTTGGAAAGACTCGGTTGGAAAATGTATAGAGTGTGGTCGACTGATTGGTTTAAAAATCCTAAAGAACAATTAGAAAAACTTATAAATTTTATTGAGCAAAAATAACAAATTTAATGAAAAACAATTATATAACTATAATTATTAAAAGTATAAAAGACAACTCAAAAACTAAAATTATATTCTTAACTATATTTTTTATAATGTTGTGTATTCCTATGAGTAACATCAACTATAAAGATGAAAAATCAACAACAGAATTCAGATATCTGGCCAAAACACCTACATTGATAAAAAACAAAAAAATAAACTATAATTTCGGAAAAGAATTTGAATCTTGG